>NZ_CP097763.1:600000-778501 GCF_023586525.1 Candidatus Blochmannia vicinus | reverse complement strand
TGTTGATTTTTCTTTTTTTCAGGGATGGTATTGATCGTGCGTCCTTCCAACGGACGTTGTGTTTCTGTTATTTTGAATCGATTTGATTGATATTGATTTTTCTTTTTTTCAGGGATGGTATTTATCGTGCGTCCTTCCAACTGACGTTGTGTTTCTGTTATTTTGAATCGATTTGAGTGATCTTGATTTTTCTTTTTTTCAGGGATGGTATTGATCGTGCGTCCTTCCAACGGACGTTGTGTTTATGTTATTTTGAATCGATTTGATTGATCTTGATTTTTCTTTTTTTCTATCTTTGTATCAGGCATTTGTATAAAAGTATTGACTGAGCCTTTGTTATCAATGGTATTGCTAGCATACTGTTGGTGTTTTGCAGTTATGTGTTTATTTAATAATAAACACATAACTGCATGTATAATAATTGATATTATAACAGAAAATATGAATTTTTTATTATATTTATTAAGTAAATGCACTAATTTCATTGAGTAATATAGAGCGTTTTATATATCTAAGTGGTGGGATTCGTTATCATTCCAATAGAATGTACACCAATGTTGCTTAGTAAGCTTAACACTTTAATGATTTCATCATATGCTACGGCTTTAGATGCAGCAATTAGGCATGTAATATTAGGGGTAATATATATTTGATGACTTATTTCTGATGAAATTTGATTTAGACATATTTGCTTTATGTGTTTATTATTAATTATCAGATTATAAAGTCCCATTCCTAAAATTTCAATGGTCATTATAAGTTTTTCATTATTGATAATATTTGTTGCTACTTCACTGTTTGGAAGGTTTACTTCAAAGCTTTGTATTAATTTAGACGGTATTATTATAAAAATTATTAAAAGAACTAATAATATATCTAAAAACGGTATGATGTTAATATCTGACTTAATAGCACGTTTTATTCTCTGTTTCTTCATGTTTATTTTCCTTATTTAGCACAGAGTCAATATTAAGAAAAATTTGACGATATAGAATTGTGATAAATTCATCTATAAAATTATTATAATCTTGATCTAAATTATTTATTTGTGTAGTTAAATAATTAAATGCCATAACTGATGGAATAGCTACGAATAAGCCAATTGCTGTAGCAATCAATGATTCAGCAATACCTGGTGCAATGATTTGTAAATGAATTATCTGAGTAGCAGTATTATTGGTAGTTTTACCTAATTCGACAAAAACATGCATAATTCCTAATACGGTTCCAAATAAACCAAGATATGGGCTAATGGATCCTATTGTACCAATCAACGGGATGTAATCTTCTAAGGTTTTTAGTTCTATATTTATTGCAGTATGCATAGTATCTAGTGTTCTAGATATTATTGTTTCAGATGAACAACGTTTCATTTGATATAGCTTAGAGAATTCTTTAAAACCTACATAAAAAATTTGTTCAGCGCCGTTTAATTTATTACGACGAGATAAAGATTTTTGATATAGACTAGCCAAGTCTATTCCAGACCAAAATTCATTTTCAAATAATTTTAATTTTTTATGAGCTATATTAAGTGTAAAAACACGATGGAAGATAACACTCCAAGATAAAATAGAAAATCCAAGTAGAATGAATATACTAATTTGTACTAAAATATCAGCTTCTAAAAGTAAATCAAAGATATTCATATCTGATTATTAATTTTTATGTCGCATAAGGGTTTATAATGTAAATTATTACAAAAATACTTTTAATCATATTAAAGATGATTTGGGATTATTATAGTATAATTATATATATAATAATTGTAAAATATAGTTTTTATAAAAACTGTTAAATATTGATAGCACTTTTGAAAACAGATAGGATTAGATCTAACTTATATGTTTATCTAAAAATAAAACAAAATCATTGAATACTTAAAGTTGGGGATGTTATAAAATAACATCATTATACTTGAAGTATTATATATCTTTTAAATAAAGATTATTTTTATTGTTTTATATCAATAGATTTGATATGTTGGCCGATATCAGTAAAGTTATTAATAACGTGTACTCCTGATTTAGATAAAATTGTGCATTTTTCGTAAGCAGTGCTACCGATTCCAGAAATAATGGCTCCCGCATGTCCCATACGTTTCCCTTTAGGGGCAGTAGCTCCAGCTATATATGCAATTACTGGTTTTTTAATATATTTTTTAATATAAATTGCTGTTTGTTCTTCGGATCTTCCTCCAATTTCACCAATCATTACTATTAACAATGTTTGGGAATCTTGTTCAAATAATGATAATACATCGATAAAACTAGAACCGAGTATCGGATCCCCTCCAATACCAACGCACGTGGACTGGCCTAATCCAAGGTCAGTGATTTGTTTTACTACTTCGTATGTTAAAGTACCTGATCTAGACACAATCCCCACGTAACCTGGTGTATGGATATCACTTGGCATTATCCCAAGTTTGCATTGGCCTGGAGTAATAATTCCAGGGCAATTTGGTCCAATCATACATGTATTATGTTTTTTTAATTGTTTTTTTATTAATAACATGTCTAATATTGGAATTCCTTCGGTAATACAAACAATTAATTTAATACCTGCATGGATTGATTCTAAAATAGCATCTTTACAAAAGGGAGCAGGTACGTAAATAATAGAAGTTGTTGCATGAGTATTATTTATTGCTTCATTAACAGTATTAAATATGGGCAATCCAAGATGAACGCTCCCTCCTTTTCCTGGAGTGACTCCACCTACAATTTTGGTACCATATTTTAATGCTTGCTGAGAATGAAAACTAGCGTGTTTACCAGTAAATCCTTGACAAATTACTTTTGTATTTTTGTTAATTAATATTGACATTGTTTAATTTTACCGCGGTTACAATTTGTTTAATTGCATAAATTAAGTTATCAGTAACAACAACGTTTAATTTGCTATCAATTAATCGATTAGTACCTAATGCAGAATTGTTGCCTTCTAATCGAACTACGATAGGAATATGTTTTTTATTATATGTAGACAATACAGTTATTATACTATCAGCAACTAAATCACAACATACGATACCTCCAAAGATATTTACGAGTATTGCTTTTACCTTGGTGTCTTTTAAAATCATATAAAAAGATGACATTATACATTCTTTATTAGCATTTCCTCCGATGTCTAAAAAATTAGCAGGCATGCCACCTAATGATTTAATTACATCCATAGTAGCCATCGCTAATCCAGCTCCGTTAACCATGCAACCAATATTTCCATCTAATGGAACATAGTTAATAGAATCCCATTGGTTATCGGGCAATGTATTATAGGTTTTATTTGTAGCACGTATATTTAATAATTCTGATTGTCTAAATGTAGCATTATGATCTGTAATAATTTTGGCGTCTAAACAAAAAAATTGATCATTATCAGTGATAGCTAATGGGTTTATTTCGATTAGCATAAGATCCTTTTTAAGAAGCATATGTGTCGCGTCAACAACAATTTTAGCAAATTGATTGATTTTTACCCCGGACAAACCTAATTTACAGGCTAAAATCCGTCCTTGATAAGGATGCATTCCGACTAAAGGATTTATAGTAGTTTTATGGATAAGATCAGGTGTTTTTTGCGCTATGTTTTCGATGTTTGTACCGCCTTGTGTAGAGGCGATACATACTATTTGTGATTCATCTCTATCAATAAGTATACTTAAATAAAGTTCTTGGATAATTTTAACAGACGGTTCTATTAAAATATAATTTACTAATTCTCCGGTATCAGTTGTTTGATATGTTATTAAATTATTGCCAAGCCATCTAGTGGCAAAAGATAGTATGTCTGTTATGTCGTGTACAATGCGCACCCCTCCAGATTTTGCACGCCCACCTGCCTGTATTTGACATTTCACTACCCATGGGCCGTTTTTTATGTTACATGATGATATGTAATGCTTTACATCTATTAAATTAGCACACAGGCAACCTTTTAAAACAGGCAAATTATACTTTATTAATAGTTTTTTTGCTTGATATTCATATAGATTCATAATACGCAACCATTTTTACTGTGGTTTCTTAAGATTCATATAATAGTTAAAATTAACAATACTCATTTTTTAGTCATATACGCATATTATATGATTATATGCGTATATGATATAATTGTAATCAAATTTCTAGAAATAAACGCATTGGATCTTCTAATAATTCTTTAATATATACTAAAAAGCTTACTGAATCTTTTCCGTCTATTAGTCTATGATCATAAGACAAGGCTAAGTACATCATAGGTAAAATCATTATTTGTCCATCTAAAGCCATAGGTCGATCTTTTATTGCATGCATACCGAGAATGGCGCTTTGCGGAGGATTAATAATAGGAGTAGACATCAATGAACCAAAGATTCCCCCGTTAGTAATAGTAAAATTACCGCCATTTAATTCTTCAATTGTTAGTTTTCCATTTTTTCCTTTTTCAGCTAGATTTTTTATATTTTTCTCGATGTCAGGTATACTTAATGTATCAATATTTCGCAATACTGGTGTAACCAACCCACGTATTGTGGATACTGCAATACTTACATCAAAATAATTGTAATACACTATTTCTTCTCCATCAATGGATGCATTAATTGCAGGAAAATTTTTTAAACCTTCTAAAACTGCTTTTACATAAAAAGACATTAGCCCTAATTTAATTCCATAACGTTCTTCAAATAATTCTCCATATTTTTTCCGCAATATCGTAATGGGTTGCATATTTACTTCATTGAAAGTAGTCAACATAGCTGTAGTGTTAGTGACAGCCAGTAGACGTTCTGAAATTCTTTTGCGTAATCGACTCATTAAGATACGTGTTTCTTTGCGATCATTGTTTATGTTTTTTATTTGATGATGATCTATATCTATATAATTTTTTTGATCAGTATAGTGTTGTTTTTTTGTGGAACGAATATGTGTTTCTATATCTTGACGAGTTAGACGTCCTTTTGTTCCGCTACTTTTAATATTTTTTGGTTGTAAATTGTGTTCTGCTACTAATTTTCGAATAGACGGAGTTAAAATTTTATGGCGCTCCTCCTCATTATCTTGGGTGATGATATGTTCCTGAGATGCTGTTGATGTAACAGATGATTTTTGATTTTGAATTGTTTGTTTTATATCTTTTTTAGAAACGATTTGATCAATAATATGTAGACGTGCTAAAAGTTGGCCAGATATTACTATTGATCCTTCTTGTTCTAAAATTGATTCTAATGTTCCTGTGTTTGGAGCTGGTACTTCCAGCATTATTTTATCTGTTTCAATTTCAAGCAAGATGTCATCTTGTTCAACTGTATCTCCTACTTTTTTATGCCAAACAGCGACAGTGGCATCTGCAACTGATTCAGGTAAATTCGGAACCAAAATGTCTACACTACTCATTTTATATCCTTTTAAAAATTAATTTAGATTTAATGCATCGTCAATTATTTTTTTTTGTTGTTGTTGATGTACTGAAAAAAATCCTACTGCAGGTGCGGCAGAATCGGGTCTTCCTACATAATTTAATGTAATGTGTGAAGGAATTATGCTGTGAAGATAATGTTGTATATAATTCCAAGCTCCTTGATTTTTGGGCTCTTCTTGACACCAAGTAAAGTGTTTTGCATTCGAATAAGAATCAAGAATAGTCCGTGTATTTTCAGCAGGAAAAGGATATAGTTGTTCAATGCGAATAATAGCTATGTTATACTGTTTGTTCTTACGTCGTTGATTTAATAAATCATAATATATCTTCCCAGTGCACATTATTATATGATTGGTTTGATGTGGAATGATGTTATCATCAATTTCATTGAACACTGTTTTAAATGATCCATGTACTAAATTTTCTAATGAAGTTGTTACCATAGGATGCCTTAATAGGGATTTTGGAGATATAATAATTAGTGGTTTTTTAACGGTATATGTTGCTTGTTGACATAATATATGGTAGAGCTGATCTGGGGTAGAAGGTACACAGATATGTATGTTATATTCAGCGCATAATTGTAAAAATCGTTCTATTCTAGAAGAAGAATGTTCTGGTCCTTGCCCTTCATATCCGTGAGGTAAAAGCATTACTAATCCACACAATTGACCCCATTTTTGTTCACTAGAGCTAATAAATTGATCAATAACAATTTGTGCGCCATTGGAAAAATCTCCAAATTGTGCTTCCCAAATTACTAACATATTATTTGATAAACTGGCATAGCCGTATTCAAATGCTAAAGTTGATTCTTCAGATAATACTGAATCCCAGACGTAAAAAGATCCTTTTTCATCTGATTTTTTATTAAAATATGCTAAGGGGATAAATTTTGCGCCATTATTTTGATCATATATTACAGCATGTCTATGAAAAAATGTTCCTCGCCCAGCATCTTCTCCAGACAAACGAATAGAAATTCCTTGATCTAATAAAGTTGCATATGCCAGAATTTCTGCTGCTCCCCAATCAAATAATCTATTACCTAACGCCATTTCTATTCTTTCATGGTATATTTTTTCTACTCTAGAATGCATAGTGATACTTGATGGAATATCATTGATGCGGTAGGCTAACTTTTTTAAGTATTGGCTATCCATTTTATTAGAATAAAGCGTGGTTTTATTATTATTATTTAAGTTATTTGTGTGTAGAGAATTGCGAATATGAATTGGCTGCCATTTTTGTAGAATGCAACATTTTTTGTCTAATTTTTCACGATACGCATTAATTATGTTAGAGGTATCATTTATATTCAGTATTCCATTTTTATTTAAAATATTGGAATAAATATTAAGTAAAGTTGGATGATTGCGAATTTTTTTATACATAAGAGGTTGAGTGACACTGGGTTCGTCAGCTTCATTGTGTCCATGTCTACGATAACAAACCAGATCAATCACTACATCACGTTTGAAAGTATTACGAAAATTTAACGCAATACGAGTTACATAAATAACAGCATCTACATTATCTGCATTAACATGGAAGATAGGAGCTTGTATCATTTTTGCAATGTCTGTACAATATTGCGTGGAACGGATATCATGGATATTCGATGTTGTAAATCCTACTTGATTATTGATAATAATATGTATTGTTCCCCCTACGTCATACGCATCAGCTTTAGACATGTTAAAAGTTTCTTGAACTATTCCTTGAGCACTAATTGCTGCGTCTCCATGTATTGAGATCGGAAGTACTGTGTTATGTTCTTTTTTATTATTGTCATAGGTCGATTTTTTTAGTAGTTGATCAATTCGTGCTCTAGCACACCCCATGACTACTGGACTAACAATTTCAAGATGAGAAGGATTGCATAATAGAGATAAATGTACGGTTTGTTTATTAACTGTAATATCTGAGTAGAATCCTTGATGATATTTGACATCACCGCTGCCAAATGTAGTTTGGTGTTTATCGGAAAATTCATTAAATAAATCTTGAGGGTTTTTACCTAAAATATTAATTAAAACATTTAGGCGCCCACGATGAGCCATTCCTAAAAATATTTCTTTAATGTTATGATGACAAACGGAATAACGTATAACTTCTTTTAACATAGGAATTAAAGCATCACCGCCTTCTAATGAAAATCTTTTAACTCCTGGAAATTTTATTCCTAAGTAGCGTTCTATTCCTTCTGCTGCAATTATTTCTTTAAGAAATTGTTTTTTTTCATCAGAATTAAAATTAAATATTCCTGCTGTGGATTCAAAATTATTTTGAATCCACAGCATTATATTTATATCAAGAATATGCATATATTCTATTCCTATAGAGTCGCAATAAGTTTTTTTAAGGAATTGATATATTTCTGATAAAGTCATTGATTCTTTATTTATTCCAAAAAGATTCATATCGAATTTTTTGTGAACATTTTTCGAGGAGAAGTTATAATTTTTTAGGTTTAAAAGATGATTTTTAGATTTATGATTCCATAATTTTAAAGGATCCAATGTAGAATGTTGATGTCCGTATGTTCTGAAATAACTTATTAATTGTGTTATCTGTATATAAGTAATATTGCTGTAGTATGTATCATTTTCTATATATGACTCATTAGGTGTAGTGTTATTTTCTAGTTGAACATAAGTATTATTTGTTAAATTATCAAAAAATTTATGTTCATATTTTTTTTCAATAAATAATTGTTTAAAAATTTTTATCCAACTAGAATCTACGGAATCAGGATTTTTTAAAAAATCCTTATAAATTTGCTCTATGTAAGATTGATTATTTTTTGACAAATAAGAAGAATCTGACCAATTTTTTAATGTGTTATTATACATTATAAAAATCCTTGTATTCTGTTGAATTTATATTTCTAATACTTAATGTTAAATTAGTTAATTTAACATTAAGTATTATACTATTAATAGATTAATTTTTAACTATATTGATTATTATAATCATACGTAGATATATATTGATATTTTTTATCTATATGTTGTTTTTAAATTTTTTAATAATTGTTATTATTTATATGTTATGTTATTTAATGCCTATTGCATTTTTTGCTAATATTCGTTTAATGTGACCTATAGCTTTAGCTGGATTTAATTTTTTAGGACATACACTAACGCAATTCATAATATTATGGCAACGAAAAACGCTAAAAGAATCTTTAAAATTCTTCAGTCTCTCTTTATGATTAGTATCCCGGCTGTCCATTAAAAAACGATATGATGTTAATAATCCGGCGGGACCAATGAATTTATCTGGATTCCACCAAAAAGAGGGGCAAGAACTGGAGCAGCACGCGCATAATATACATTCATAAGATCCATCTAATCTAGAGCGTTCTTCTGGAGATTGCAAATGTTCATGTGTCAATTTAGATTGTTGGTTGGGGTAATTATTAATTAGAAACGGTTGTACTCTTTCATATTGAAGATAAAATTGACTCATATCTACTACTAAATCACGAATTATTGGAAATCCAGGCAATGGACGTACTACAATTACATTATGATGATCATCATCATATAATTGTGTTAAGGAAGTGATACATGCTAGATTGTTTGTGCCATTTATATTCATTCCATCAGACCCGCATACTCCTTCTCTACAAGAACGACGAAACGTTAAAGTTGGGTCCTGTTCTTTTAATTTAATTAAAGCATCTAATAACGTCATATTTTTTGCATGTAATAAATTAAGAGTATAATTTTTCATATAGGGATTGTTATTGTGTTCAGGATGATAACGATAAATAGAAAATTTAATTTTCATATGTTAAGACTCTACTTTTAATATGCACGAATTTTTGGAGGAAAAGGAGGACGAAATTTTGGTTGCATATTTACATTACGGCGAATCATAATGTCATTTTTTGGTAAATACAATGTATGACATAGCCAATTTTTATCATCACGCATAGGAAAATCATAACGACTATGAGCTCCTCTACTTTCAGTTCTAAAAATTGAAGCCATGGCAGTTACATAAGCAGTTTCTAACAAATTATCTAATTCTAAACATTCAACCCGTTGTGTATTGAATGTGTCAGATTTATCGTCTAAAGTGGCATAATCTAATCGATTACGTATTTCTTTTAGTTCTGATAAACCTTTTAACATTTTTTCTTTTTCTTTAAAAACAGAAAAATTATTTTGCATACACAATTGTAGATCCTGACGTATTGTTACTGGATTTTCTTTTGCTCCTGGTTTTTTATTATTGTTCCAACGAATATAACGGGCTAATGATATTTCTATGTCAGAATTGGTAGGGCCACGAACCGGCCATTCTTCTTCTGATAAATATGACTGTATATATTCTCCGGTGGCATGTCCAAATACGATTAAATCTAACAAAGAATTTCCACCGAGTCGATTCGCACCATGTACCGATACACAAGCAGTTTCTCCAACTGCAAATAAACCTGGCACTGTTGTGTCTATGCCTGAATTATTTATAGTAATTACTTCTCCGTGTACTGTCGTAGGGACACCACCCATCATGTAATGACAAGTCGGAAATACTGGAATTAATTCTTTTACGGGATCTATACAGGAAAAAGTACGTACTAATTCTAAAATACCAGGTAATCGTAATTCTAGTAATTCTTTGCCTAAATGGTCTATCTTTAATTTAACATGAGGACCGCATGTGCCTGAATAACCTCGGCCTTCTTGAATTTCTAGCATAATTGCTCGAGCTACTACATCTCGACCGGCTAAATCTTTCGCTTTAGGAGCGTATCGTTCCATAAATCTTTCACCTAAAATATTTAAAAGATATCCTCCTTCACCACGGCATCCTTCACTTACTAAAATTCCAACTCCAGCTATACCAGTAGGATGAAATTGCCACATTTCCATATCTTGAGCAGGAATACCTGCGCGCAATATCATTCCAATTCCATCTCCGGTGTTTATATGAGCATTAGTAGTGGATTGATAAATACGTCCTCCACCTCCAGTTGCAAGTACTGTAGCACGTGCTTTGAAATATACTAATTCTCCTGTTTCAATGGAAAAAGCAGTGCAACCAAGTATTCTCCCGTCTTGGTTTTTTACCAAATCTAATGCGTACCATTCTGAAAATATAGTTGTTTTATTTTTCAAATTTTGTTGATATAAGGTATGTAATAGTGCATGTCCAGTACGATCAGCAGCTGCAGCAGTTCGAGCCGCTTGTTTTTTGCCATAATATAAGGTCTGTCCTCCAAATGGGCGTTGATAAATGCGACCATTTTTTAACCTAGAAAATGGTAGTCCCATATGTTCTAATTCTAACACTGCTTTGGGTCCTGTTTGGCACATGTATTCAATAGCATGTTGATCGCCTATATAATCAGATCCTTTAATAGTATCATACATGTGCCATTGCCAATCATCTTCGTGATTATTACCAAGAGCAACTGTAATTCCTCCTTGAGCCGATACTGTATGTGAGCGGGTAGGGAATACTTTGGATATTAGGGCGCAAGAGAATCCCATTTTAGAAACTTGCAGGGCAACGCGCAAACCTGCTCCGCCAGCTCCAATGACAACAGAAAAAAATTCTTTAACTGGTATATGATGGCGCATTTATACACTCCAAATAATAATTATTCCGAATAATAGGTACATGAATAACACAGAATTGGTTATCCATATGCTTATTCGTCTTAATATAATTAATTTTATATAATCTTCTAATACGTGGTGTATGCCAATCCAAGTATGACTTAAAGCGGAAATTAGGGTCGTTATGCTAAAAATTTTAGTGGTATTTTTACTAAAAAAGTTATACCATTCATCATAGGATAAGGTGTTGGTGGAAATAATAAAAGTAGATATATACATAATATATAATAACATTAGAATGGCAGAAAACCGGACCAACAACCATTCATATACTCCATGACGTTTCAAGGCCGACTTAATGGGTACCATATTAAAATCCCACTTAGAACAGATAACAAAATAGTTAAGACAAATATAATTTTTACGCTTATTTTTCCTATTAGTAGTGTTTGTTCCAAATATCCAAAATCCATTAAAATTTGACGAATGCCAGCGATTACATGATACATCATCACTATTGTAATTATCCAAAATAAAAATTTTGAAATATAACAATTCAATAATAAAAAGTTATAAATTTTATAAAATTCGTTATTAGAAGATAAAGATAATTTTAATAGCCAAAGAATTGGTCCAATGATGATGAACAATAAAATTCCCGAGATTCTATGTAAAATGGAAGCAACAGCAGTGATAGGGAATCGTATGGTTCTGATATTTAAATGTATTGGTTTTTTATTTTCTTTGATCATATAAATACTCTTAAGTTATCTAATGGTAAACATGTCATTACAATGATGAGATTTATATATAAAATCGTACAACAAAAGATAACCAATGATTTAACCATTGATTATTATTGTTATTTATATTGCGAATACAATTATTATTAATAACATGTCATCTTTAAATCTAAAATCTTCAGGTTGCGTTGATCTCTATCTTATTATAACAAATGATAAGCTTATATGTAATACTATATCTTGTATATTATTAACAATTTAATAATATTATAAAATTTGAAATGGATTCAGTTATTGTTATGTTTAAGAAATAATATATTTTATAACAATGAGGCAAGATTAATTATAACTTTAGTTATTAGTTTATATAAGGATAATGTGAAAAATAACAAAAAATTTAATTTGATAATTATGTTATTTTCAAGATGAAAAAATTTTTAGTTTTTTAAAATTTTTCACATTATCCTTATATATTAAGTTGATATTACTGATATTTAAATACTACGTTTACTTCCAATAATACATAATATTGGAAGTAAACGTAGTATTTAAATAGTGAGGGATTATATATATTTATTTTGTAAAAAATTGACGTATTCATCAGTCTCTCTTGAAGAGAGAGATATGTATAATTTAGTAAGAAATAATTTAATAAGCGGTTATGGATATTTTATTTTGTAATTCTGATTTTGTACTTATTGATTTTATAGATTTTAAAAATTTATTGTTTATGAATAAAGATAATTATATCGATAGTATTTTTACAATAAATAAACAGTATTAGTGGATTTTCATTAAATTCTTTAGAAATTATTGAAACTAGAATTACGAAATATTTCTCATATAAATAACCACAAAATTTGTAATTATTTTAATGCATGTAAAAGTATGTTATAAGTAGGCTTGTCTAAAAATATTTTTAATTTTTATTCAGTATTAGTATTTGTGTTATTTTTAATATATTAAGGTCAATTTTTGTTTATTCTTAAAAATAAGTTTTATATTGGTTTTGATTGTGCATAACGTTATATTTTTATATAATGGATTATCTATATATTTATTGCAAAACTAGTAAAAATTTTGATTTTTGTCTATGCATATAGTCAATTTGATTATTAACAAATGTATTTATGATTATTTAAATAGATATATGTAAAATTGTAATTATTTAGCGTAGTAGCTTCAAACATGTATAAGATCATTTATAAAAAATAATAATGAATTCATTTATTTATATATTGAAGATATTATTGATACAGTGTGTGATTTTAATACATAGATGTTATTAGAAATGGTAATGATTATAACATTAGGCTTGTGTTATTTGCATGATTTTCATGTATTAAATATAAAAATTATTTTAAAAAGATATGGATATTTTAAATACTCATACTTACTATGACCTTATATAATGAATTTTATAGGATGAATGAAAGACGTAATAAAATGCTAAATTGTAGTAAAAAATATATTTTTTTATTTTTATGAATGTACATATTAATTATGTATTGAATTATGATTATAGAAAATAAATGGAAACAATATTGATGATTGTTATGTTCACTGTAATTCTTATTTAAGAATAATATATGTAAAGAATAAACTTAAGATTGTAAATATATATATAATATAACAACTAATGATATGTGATTATTGTTGAGTAATTGTTTGCTATAACTTCTATGTTATAGCACCTTGTTTTAAGATGTATTTATTATAGAATGGACGGTATCTATTATTTCGTTTTCGATCTTCTCTCTATGAGAGCAATTTAAAAAACTTTCGCAATAAATTTTATATATTGGCTCAGTGCCAGATAATCTACATGCTGCCCAACCATTGTGGGTTATTATTTTTACGCCATTCATGGATATTTGGTGTTTTAATGGCGCTATATTTAAGATCCTAATGATAGGATCATTCGCTAATTCTAGCATATTAATTTGATTAAATAATGTGTTAGAAACAAGGGATTTTTGTGTATAATTGATGGGTAATTGAATACGATTGTAACTAGATATATCAAAATTTTTAATTAACTGATTATAATACTTCTGTAAAGATTTGTCGCTAACGGCAATTATTTCAGCTGCCAATAGACACATAATCATTCCGTCTTTATCAGTAGACCATGGAGAACAATAAAAATCTAAAAAAGACGCTCCTGCACTGTCTTCGCCTACAAAACCTAAACAATTGTTAAACAGTCCTTTTGCAAACCATTTAAAACCCACTGGTACTTCTAATAGTTGACGATTAAGATTATATGCTACTCGATTTATCATATTACTAGATACATAAGTTTTTCCTATAGATAATGTACGATTACACCATAATGGACGATTGTTAAAAAGATAATCAGCTGCAATAGTGAGGTAATAATTGGATTTAATTAAACCAGAAGGAGTGATAATACCATGTCTATCACAGTCAGGGTCATTAACTAAAATTAGGTCAAAATTTTTAGATGATTTTAACACTCCAGTCATTGCAAATTCAGAAGAACAGTCCATTCGGATACAGCCATCATAATCAAGATGCATAAAGCTAAAAGTTTTATCAATTTTTTTACTGATTACATTTAGATTTAATTGATAATATTGAGCAATATTTTGCCAATAATCTATACTTGATCCACCTAAAGGATGTACCCCTAATTTTAAACCAGATGTTTGTATAGCTTTCATATCGATTATTGTAGATAGTTTTTTTACATAATTCAGAATAAAATCTTGTGTATGTATATATCCGCTTTTCCAAGCGTTATCTAATGTTATACGATATACATTTTGTAAATTATTTATTAAAAACTTATTAGCAGTTCGTTCAATTGCACGAGTAATATTAGTAGACGCTGGTCCTCCATATATTGAGTTATATTTTATTCCGCCATCTTCAGGTGGATTATGGGAAGATGTAATAATGATGCCATCAGCTTTTTTTGTATGATTGTTGTGATGATTTTTGTTATATTGAGTAATAGCATGGGAAATAGCAGGAGTTGGGGTATAACCGTTTTTTTTTTGCACAATAACGTCAATATAATTAGCTGCTAATACTTCAAGCACAGATATAAATGCTGGCTCGGAAAGAGCATGAGTATCTTTCCCGACATAACATGGTCCAGTTATACCTTGTTGTGTACGTATTTTCACAATTGATTGACTAATTGCTAATATATGTGCTTCGTTAAAGCTGTATTTCTGGGAACTTCCACGATGACCCGATGTGCCAAATACAATATTATGAGCCTCATTGCTTGGATCTGGAGATAGAGTATAATATTGTGTTATTAATCGAGATGTATTAATAGTTTCATTACGTGATGCGAGTTTTCCAGCGCGAACGTGGGTTTTCATATAGAGATCTCTCTAATTGATTATTTTACATGATTAAGTAAATATTATGATATCTTATAAAAACTGTCGTTGGTCTAATATTTAATAAATAATTGCATATATTGATTAAATGAGTACTTTTAATATATATTAAAACGCATATTTTTTGATTGTGCTTAATAAAATGTCTGAATGTTGTCATTATTGTTGATACATATTATGCAGCTTAATTATAGATTACGAATTTTTAAAACTATATACCAGAGAATACCAATAGTAATGATCCATGGACTTTTTGGTAATCTTAGCAATCTTGGAATAATTGCTGAAAGCTTAGCTCAATATTGCTGTGTTGTACAAGTTGATTTACGTAATCATGGTCGTTCTCCTCATGCAAAATCTATGACTTATTCTGTAATGGCAAGAGATATTTTGGGCTTACTTGATCAGTTATTAATAAAGAAATGTATAGTTGTTGGTTACTCAATGGGCGGAAAAGTTGCGATGAGACTGTGTACGTTAGCCGCTGAGCGGGTAAGTAAGGTTGTGGTTATTGATATAGCTCCAGTAAAATATAGTATTTACAAGCATGATAATATTTTTGATGCGATTGAGTGTGTTAGTATATCCGGAGTAAAAAATAGAGACGAAGCTGCATATCTTATGCAGAGGTATTGTATTGATCAGACATTAATATTATTTCTATTAAAATCTTTCCGTCAAGGATCTTGGATGTTTAATATTGCATCTATTAGAGATAATTATAAACATATTAGCGGTTGGAATACATACCAAACTTGGTGGGGTCCAGTGTTATTTATTAGGGGGTCATTGTCTTCATATATTGATAATTGTTATTTACATGATATATACCATCAATTTCCGCAGGCACGTATTCATATGATATCTAATGCAAGTCATTGGGTACATTGGGATAATCCATTAGATGTATTAAGCGCAATTAATGAATTCATTATTCATTGATTTTTGGTAGATATCATAATTTTTATATATGATATTATCATTTGTCGCAAAGATTTAATTTAATTATAAACAGTAATATAAGTAATTATTGAATTGATTAAATATTGCACTAAAGGTATTATATAGAAATTATAATACCTTTAGTGCTTTTTAAGGTATAGGATTGGATACGTAATGGATTTAAACAATAGAGAAACGGTGTTTGTGTACAAAATAAATATAAGGTTGGAATATTATGAGAGGAGCATCAGTAGGTATTTTTTTTAGTAGCGATACGGGCAACACTGAAAAACTTGCCAAAATGATTCAAGCACAATTAGGACAGGATGTTGCAGATGTTTTTGATATAGCTGTCAGTTCTAAAGAAGATATAGAAAATTACGACAAATTATTATTTGGTATTCCTACCTGGTATTATGGAGAACCCCAATGTGATTGGGATGATTTTTTACCTGTATTAAGAAATATTGATTTTTCTGGAAAAAAAGTAGCAATTTTTGGATGTGGAGATCAGGAGGATTATTCGGAATATTTTTGCGATGCAATGAGCATCTTATATGATATTATTTTAAAAAATGGTGCTATCGTGATTGGATCATGGCCTGCGTCTGGTTATCATTTTAACACATCAAAAAGTTTAATTAGCACAGATAAATTTGTTGGATTAGCTATTGATGAAGATCGTCAGCCTGAAATGACAGAGATACGTGTGCGACATTGGGTTAATCAAATTCGTAATGAGATGAAGATTAACTTGAAATAAAATGGTAATCACATCGCTATATTTTTATCTGATTAAAAAAGTTATTATAAATCTGGTTTTAAATATCGTATGTGATAGATACGCAATTTGATTTATAGTAATAGAATATTATTATTGTATAATAGTTTAAGTTTATTTTTAGTAGTGTTTAGATTCTTTTAAGGTTACTGTTCTATTAAATACTAGATAAGATTTTTTAGAAAGTTGATTATCTATAATGAAGTATCCTTCACGTTCAATTTGATAGGGGCCAAGATTATCAAATTTAACTATATTTTCTTCAACAATCCCTTTGGATATTATTAAAGATTTAGGATTAATGTTGTCTATAAAATGATTCGTCATAGAAGGGTTAGGGTTGGTAAATAGTTTATCATACAGACGAAATTCTGCTGGTACATTTTTTGTTGCTGATACCCAATGAATTACTCCAGTTATTTTTCTACCGTCTATTGGATTTTTATGTAAAGTGTATGGATCATAACTACAGTAAATGCAAATGATATGCCCATTATTATCTTTTTTGATATTTTCTGCTTTTATGACATAAGCGTATCTTAATCGTATTTCTCTACCTAATGTTAATTTATAAAATTTATTGTTATTTAATATTTCACAAAAATCAAGACGATCAATAAAAATTTCTTGACTAAAAATTACATAACGGATCCCCATTTTAGGGTTATTAGGATGGTTGGGTACTTCAATTTTTTCTTCATATCCTATAGGTAAATTATTAATAATAATTTTTATTGGATTGATTACTGCCATAAGCCGTGGAGCATGTTTATTTAAGTCTGATCGGATACACGATTCTAAAAGTGATAATTTTATTTGACTTTCTTGTTTACTGATTCCGATACGATAGCAAAATTCACGAATTGATCTAGCTGTATATCCCCTGCGTCGTAATCCAGAAATGGTAGGCATACGAGGATCGTCCCATCCGTCAACTATCTTTTTTGTAACTAATATATTAAGTTTACGTTTAGATGTAATCACATATTCTAAATTAAGGCGAGAAAATTCATATTGAGTAGGACGAGTAATAATATCAATATTATTTAATATCCAATTATATAAAATGCGATTATCTTGGAATTCTAAAGTACATAAAGAATGAGTAATGCCTTCTATTGCGTCTGAAATACAATGACTAAAATCATATGTTGGATATATGCACCAACTCCCCCCGATGCGATGATGTGGAGTATATTTAATACGATACAATACTGGGTCTCGCATTACTATGGAGGGAGAGGACATATTAATTTTAGCACGTAAACAAGCGCCGCCTTCTGGAAAATACCCTTCTTTCATTTTATAAAAATAAATTAAATTTTCTTCAATACTACGAGATCGATATGGACTGTTTTTCCCAGGATGTGTTAATGTACCGCGATATTTTCTGATTTCGTCTGTGGATAATTCATCTACGTATGCTAATCCTTTTTTGATTAATTTGATAGCGTAATTATATAATTCTTTAATATAATCTGATGAATAATGTATATCTCCATGCCATATAAATCCAAGCCATTGGATGTCATATTTAATAGCTTCAACATATTCTTTGTGTTCTTTTTCCGGGTTGGTATCATCAAATCGTAAATTGCATTGTCCATGATAATATTGAGCAATATTAAAGTTAAGACAAATGGCTTTAGCATGCCCAATGTGTAAATACCCATTGGGTTCCGGAGGAAAGCGTGTACGTACATTAGTACATTTTTTTGATTTTAAATCTTTATTAATAATTCGGTGAATAAAATTAGGTCGGTAATTAATAAGAATCTTCATTTTGTTTATCCTTTTTATATGCCCGTAATTTTCTCATTAATATATATTTTATTTTTATGTTGCAAACAATAATGCTTTGCATATTATTAATATGCAAACAGTGATGCCGGCGTAAATCTTATTTTTATAGTTAAAACATATTTTTATTATAAATTTAATACGTAATTGTATTAATTAATCTTTGTGCATATATGTTAGACGCCATTTATATTTAACATTTTACAATTGTAATTTATAGATATTTATTTTTATGGAAGATATATAATAATATATATATGAATTTTATTTTGTTATTGTAAATCGCGTTGTATTTGGTATAATTCGCTAATTTTAGTTGGTTTTGAGTTTAAATGACAGTCTCTAGAACTAATAAGCATAGATATGAAAATTATATTGGAATTATAAATGTGCATGATGTATACAGGTTTGTGTATAATGGGTTATAAAGTTGTATACTAAACTTAGTAAGTTATTGTTAAATAATTTTATAATATTTTATATGCATATTTTTTGTGATTATTAATTGAAAGAATATATTAAAATAATTTTTTAACAAGATGTACGATGTGTTTGTTGGTAATTTATAAGTATCAATGATAATGTTTAAATAAATACTTTTGTGTTTATTTTTTGTTAAGTATTTTTTAAATTGTTATAGAGTAATTTAATTATTAATGTAATGGAACACAGAGATACAGCATGAGGGTTATATTTCTTGATACTGCCGATCACGTGGCTCAATGGGTTGCGCACTATGTTGTTTACCGTATTAATTCTTTTAGTCCTACTATTGAAAATCCGTTTGTATTGGGATTGCCTGCAGGTAGAACACCCATAAACACTTACAAAAATATTGTATCACTGTATCAGTCTAGTAAAGTTAGTTTTAAATATGTAGTAATATTTACTATGGATGAGTATGTTGGTTTATCTTGTGAAGATCCCAACAGTTATCACAATTTTATATATACGAATTTTGTTAACCATGTTGATATCCCTGAAGGGAATTTCCATGTTTTACATGGAAATTCTGACAATATTAAAGATGAATGTCAACAGTACGAAGAAAAAATAAAATCGTATGGAGGTGTTCATTTGTTTATAGGAGGAGTTGGAAATGATGGGCATCTTGCTTTTAATGAACCGGGTTCTTCTTTAACATCACGTACTAGAATTAAAAACTTAAGCACAGCAACTCGTGTGTCGAACGCTAATTTTTTTAATAATAATATTAATTCTGTGCCTAAATTTGCATTAACTATTGGGATTTCTACATTATTGGAATCACGAGAAATAATAATAATAGCAACTGGACTAAATAAGGCGGAAGCAGTAAAAGCGGCAATTGAGGGCAGTGTTAATCATATGTGGCCCATTAGTTGTTTACAGTTACATCAAAAATCAATATTGGTGTGTGATGAGTTGTCAACTATGGAATTAAAAATAAAAACGGTTAAGTATTTTCAAGAATTAGAAATTAATAATAAAACAATTACAATATAGTTTCTAAAATATGTATGCTTTAATTAATAGTAAAATTTATACTGGTAAAGAAATTCTTAATGACCATGCGCTTGTAGTTTCGAAAGGAATTATTAGAACTATTTGTTCTATTAGTGAATTACCAAAAAATATAGATATACATGATCTATCAGGGTCTATATTGACACCTGGATTTATAGATTTACAAGTTAATGGATGTGGAGGAATACAATTTAATGATTATATAAATGCAATATCAATATGCACGCTGAAAACAATGCAAATAACCAATGAGTTTTCAGGTTGTACTAGCTTTCTTCCAACATTAATTACTAGTAGTGATGTTTTGATTAGAAGAGCTGTTAAGGTTATGCGTGGGTTTTTGTCTCATAATAAAAATCAAGCTTTAGGGTTGCATTTAGAAGGTCCGTTTATAAATGTTAGAAGGCGAGGTATACATAACCCCGTATTAATTCGTTTGCCAACAGAAGAAATGGTAAATTATTTGTGTGATAATAGTGATGTTATTAAAAAGATAACTCTTGCTCCTGAACAATTAAAGATGACGTTTGTGAAGAAGTTACATAAATCTGGGATTTGTATTGCAATTGGACATTCTAACGCTACTTATCAGCAAACACGATTTAGTTTTTTATGTGGTGTTAGTTTTGGAACTCATTTATTTAATGCTATGCCTCCGTTAATTGCTCGTGAACCTGGTGTTATTGGTGCTATTTTTGATACACCAGAAATATATTGTAGTGTTATAGCAGATGGGTTGCATGTTCACTGGGCTAGTATTAGATATGCGAAGAAGATTAAAGGAGATCGTTTAATTTTAGTAACTGATGCAACTAGTCCTGCAGGAACTAGTAAAGTAAAGTCTAATTTTATTTTTTCTAACAAAACTATATATCATCATAATAATATGTGTGTGGACAGTAGAGGGGTGTTGAGTGGATCAACTTTAACAATGATACGAGCAATAAAAAATAGCGTTGAATATATTGGAATACCGTTGGACGAAGCTTTGCGTATGGCTACTTTATATCCAGCAAAAGCTATAAGAGTGGACCATTATTTAGGTAGTTTAGAAATAAATAAAATTGCTAACTTAACTGTTTTTAATCAGGACTATAAAATACAAAAAACTATTGTTAATGGTAAAATAGTTAATATGTAATTTTTATGGCTTTATGTATTTGCAGTATTAATATTGTTAAATGTAATTTAGGTAAATCTTAATTTTCTGTTACTGTAGATTAGTGAGTAGTTTACTGTATTTTAATAAAACTAAATTTTTATATATAAAATGATATTAGTATTATTTTATATAGTAATTATATTTATCTAAATAATAAGATGAATATAAAAGAATGTTGCGGTTAAGTCAATCGAAATTTTGGCTACGTAGCTCAGTAGGTTAGAGCGCAGCACTCATAATGCTGAGGTCACAGGTTCAAGTCCCGTCGTAGCTATATTGATATAAGCAGCAGACAGCACGCGGGAGTGGCGAAAATAGGTAGACGCGTCAGAATTAGGATCTGATACTGATAAAGTGTACGAGTTCAAATCTCGTCTCCCGTATGTTATTTATTGGTTGGAATAATGAAAGAAGAAATGTAAAAATATAAAGTATATGCGTGCGTGTGAATATGTCTTAATGATAATGGGGCATAGCCAAACGGTAAGGCAGCGGGTTTTGATCCCGTCATTCCCAGGTTCGAATCCTGGTGCCCCAGTAGTTATAATTATAGTTATAATACCAACTGCACGAAAATATATAATGTTTATATGTTTAATTTTAAATTTAATTTATTATTAATGACTGCTAAATGTAAATGTTACTACATAGGATATAAGGCAATTTGATGTAATTGTATATATACTTGATATTTTTATGTATTTGTATATTTATACTTGGTTTGTTATTAACGATAGATTAGATTTATGCATTATGTATATAATGATAGGAGGAGTTATATTAGAAAAAGATATTATTATATGCCTAAAGCATATAATAATATCTTTTTCTTTAGGTAAGTAGAGCGTTCAATTGCCATAAATGCAATATTTCTCGCTATTTTAAGTGGCCAAAAGTTGTTATGAAAAACAAAATACAGCCAGTCTATACTAGTTTGCATTAGGGCGGAATCATATTTACGGTTATTTTGATAGGATATTAAAATTTCTGATACACTTGAGTATTCATCAAAAACACGTGAATTAATTAATAAATGTGATAAACTTGCAACATCTCGTAGTCCTAAATTTATTCCTTGTCCCGCTAAAGGATGCAAAGAATGAGCGGCATCACCAACTAATGCTCCTCCTGGAGTTATATAACTGTATGCGCGTTGACGAATGAGGGGAGCTACAGTTATATTGTATAGTTTAACGTTACCTAATTGGTTTTTGAAATTATTTCCAATTTCTTTTTCTAATATTTCTGTAGGTAACTGTTGTAATTTTTGAATATATTCAGGAGTGTTATACCACATTAATGACCCCCAATGATTATATAGAGGTAAAAACCCTATAGGACCATAAGGAGTGAATATTTGCCAAATTGTTCCATATTGGTATTTTTCCGTTTTGATAGTAAGTAACATGCAACATTGATGATATTTCCAACCAATTACTCCGATTCCTAATTTTTTTCGAATTTGGGAATAAATGCCATCAGCTCCTATTAATAGACGACTGATGATTATGGTGCCGTCATCGAGAAGACATCTCCAAGAAGAACTGTCATAATGCATAGAAACTAGTACAGCCGGACAACATAGTGTTATTGTTTTGAAGTTTATAAAATTTTCCCATAATGCCAATTGCAAACGATTATTTTCAATAATTAACCCCATTTTAGGAATGCCTACAGATAAAGAATGAAAGGTTATTTTTGCCGATGGCCATTCCCATGCTTCTAAATGATGATATGGAATACATAAATTAGAAGGAATTTTTTCCCATATCTTGATTTTTTTTAAGAATTCTACTGAAGCGCAATTAATAGCAGCAACTCGAATATATGGTGTTGTTTTTTTTTTAATTGGAGCAGGATGTTTATGGTCTACTATGATTACTTTAATTCCAGATTGAGAGAGACGTAATGCTAAGGATGCGCCTATAATACCGCCGCCAAATATTAACACATCACAAAGTAATTTTTTCATAGTATTTTATGATTTAATGTAAGGAGTAATTTATACGCAATGTATATTTAATGATGTTGTTAGGATTATATATAACTAAATAATTATTAATGAATAAAATACATAACATAAAAAATGTATATATTTAAATAAATATTAAAAATTTTATGGGTTTAATCATAAGTTAATATTTGTAATATATGATTGACAACATTTTAACCTTAAATATGTTATACTTTGTATAAGTATATCAATATATTTGGTTAGTTTTTATGAATAATTGTATATTCTATATATGTTAGTATATAATGTTGTTTATTATATTTCATAATTTAATAACATGTTTCTATTAATATTTTATTTATTTTTAAAAGGTGTTAAATGCGGTGGTATTGTTAACTATTTTAGTTCTGATAATTTAGGAGTGATATTTGAATTTAGTAACTAAAGAAATTAGGTTGCAACCAGCCAACAATAAACGTTTAATAAGTCTGTGCGGCCCCCTAGATGATAACTTGAAACAATTAGAATATCAATTGAGAATTACTATCAATAGGTACAATAATTTTTTTAGATTAATAGGTCCATCAATATCAGTTGAAATAGCTACTGATGTTTTAGTATCTTTATATTCGGAGACAGAGTCTGAATACGGAACGATTAATGATATTAACCCAGAACAGATGTATTTGACTGTTAAGAAAATCCAAATATTGAAAAAAAAATCAAAATGTATAAAAGAAGTTAGTAATACTTCAGTAAGAATTGAGACAAAACATGGAATAATAAAACCTCGTACAGAAAATCAAGCACAATATATTTCTAATATTTTCAATCATGATATTACTTTTGGTATAGGGCCTGCAGGAACTGGAAAAACGTACCTAGCAATAGCTGCTGCAGTAGATTTGTTGGAGCGTCAAAAAAATAAACATATTATTTTAACTCGTCCTGCTATTGAAGCAGGAGAGAAATTAGGATTTTTACCAGGAGATCTTCATCAAAAATCTGACCCTTATGTTCGGCCATTATATGATGCTTTATTCAATATAATTGGATATGAAAGAGTAGAGAAATTAATACAAAAAAAAATAATAGAAGTAGCTCCGTTGGCTTACATGCGCGGACGTACATTGAACGATTCTGTTATTATTCTTGATGAGAGTCAAAATACAACTATTACTCAAATGAAAATGTTTTTAACGCGCATTGGATTTCGATCTACGGTAATTATTACCGGGGATATTACGCAAATTGATTTACCATCTAATCAATCATCCGGATTGGAGCATGCTATTAAAGTATTGCCTATTATTAAAGATATTAGTTTTAATTTTTTTAATAAAGAAGATTCAGTACGTCACTCTATAGTAACTCGGATAATAGACGCGTATGAAGCATGGGATAGCAATAAAAATATTTTAAGTATGAGTTGTAATAAATATGAAAATAGTTGTAAATAAAATGATAAAGAAATAAATAGTGATGACAATAATCATTGTAATAAGAGGATTGATTGATGGCAAATAATCAAATAATTCTTGATTTGCAATTAGCATGTAAAAACTTACATGGATTACCTAATAGAAAATTGTTTAGATCATGGATGCGCAATATATTTTTTACATATAAAAAAAAAATAGAATTGACTATTCGTATAGTAGATGTAAAAGAAATGCGTTATTTAAATTGGTATTATTTAGGAAAAAATTGTCCTACTAATGTTTTATCATTTCCTTTTGTATCCCCGTTGGGAATTAAATCTCCATTACTCGGAGATATAGTGCTTTGTCGCCAAGTGATTGAGCATGAATCTAAGAAAAGAAATGTGCCATCTACTAGCGCGCATTGGGCGCATATGATGATTCATGGTTCATTGCATTTATTGGGATATAATCATCTTCTTGATGAAGAGGCTATATTAATGAAACGAACAGAAATAAGTATACTTCAGCAATGTGGATATCAAACGTGTTGTTCTATTATACATAGGTAATTTAAATTTTTTATAAGATATAATAAAGTAAAATTATGAATGACCATAATTTAACGGAGAATGTTAGTTCTATTCGTAAAAAGAGCTTTTTTGCTTTCATATTACATCATCTCTTTCATAGTACTCCTAAAAATCGTGATGATTTGCTAAATTTAATACGTGATTTTGAACAAAATTCTTTGATAGATGCAGATACTCGAGATATGCTAGAAGGAGTTATGGATATTGTTGAACAAAAAGTTAGAGATATTATGGTGCCTAGGGCACAAATTATTTTTTTAAAAAATACTCAATCTTGGGATGAACAGCTTTCTATTATTATAGAGTCTGCACATTCTAGATTTCCAGTATTACATGGTAATCAGGATAGAATTAAAGGAGTTTTAATTGCTAAAGATTTATTACCATTCATATTAAAAAAATCTCAATCATGTAATTTTGATAAAATTTTACGCCCAGCTTTGGTAGTACCAGAGCATAAAGGTGTAGATAGGATGTTACAGGAATTTCGTATACAGCATTGTCATATGGCTATTGTAATAGATGAATTTGGAGGTATGTCTGGACTTATTACTATTGAGGACATATTAGAATTGATTGTTGGTGAAATTGAAGATGAATATGATAATAAAGATAATTGCGATATTCGTCAGATAAGCCAATATACTTTTATTGTTAATGCATTAACTCCTGTTATAGATTTCAATAAGATGTTTAATACCTGTTTTTATAATGAAGAAATAGATACTGTTGGAGGTTTTGTGATGCAATCTTTTGGACATTTACCTACAAATGGGGAATCTATAAACATTTCAGGTTATAAATTTAAAGTTACGCTTACAGATAGTCATCGTATTATGCAATTACTTGTACAAATTCCTAAAAATTCATTACATGTATCTAAAAAAAATAACTTGCACACATGATATTTGTTGTGACTGCATATTATAAATACAGACAATTTTTATGGTTGTTCATAGTATTATTATTTGGAGCTTTTGGTATTTTAGGATTTTCTCCATATAACTTTTGGCCAGCTAGTATTATTTCATTAACTGTTTTATTAAAAATAGTTTTAGATTCTACATGGAAAAAAGGTATATGGTATGCGTTTTTTTGGGGTATTGGTTTTTTTGGTAGCGGGCTACAATGGATTTATATAAGTATAGATCAATTTGGTAATATGTGTAGTTGTGTTAATACTGTATTAATTGTTTGTTTCGTTTTATATCTAACATTGTTTCCTATATTGTTTTCTGTATTACTTACGGCAATACATTTAAATACAACTATATGGCATGCAGTAGGTGCTGCTCCAGTATTATGGTTAAGTATTGAATATATTAGAGGACATGCTTTTACTGGATTTCCGTGGTTACAGTTTGGGTATAGTCAAATTGATGGGCCTTTCAAAGGCATTGCCCCTATTTTTGGGGTAGAAGGTATCACGTTTATTCTTGTTTTAATAAGTGTATTAATAGCAGTATCCATTAAAAGAGCGCAGTTATCGTTAACAGTTATATCTTTAGGGATATTGTTGTTTATGTGGCCTTTAACATGGATACAATGGTATCATACACAGCCCCAACGTGCTGTCAATGTTTCGTTAGTACAAGGTAATATTGACCAACATGTAAAGTGGGACGCTAATTATTTAGAAAAAATAATGCAAATATATTTGAATCATACTTTGCCCTTGCTCGGGAAAACAAAAATAATTATTTGGCCGGAATCAGCTATCCCAGGAAATGAAATTGATCATGACCAAGTGTTAACATTATTAGATCATCAATTAAGACAGGATCAAACAAATCTGATTACTGGGATTATTGGAATACGTTATGATAAAAATATTTCCAATTACTATAATAGTATTATAGTAATTGGAAATTCTAAACCTTACAAATATCCGAGTCATAATCGGTATGACAAACATCATCTAGTATTATGTTCTGAAAGGGTTCCATTTCAAAGATTTTTTAGTCCATTGTTACGTTTATTTAATATTCCTGTTCCTTTTATGCAAAAAGGTTATTATTTTCAGCCACAATTGACTGTATCATTTATTAAAATGACTGCTGTTATTTGTTATGAAATAATTCTTAATAAGCAAATCCGCGATAATTTTAAACCTGATACTGATTTTTTATTAACTGTTGCAAACAACGCATGGTTTGGAAATTCTATTGGCCCATGGCAACATTTTCAAATGGCTCGCATGCGTGCTTTAGAATTGGGAAGGCCTTTATTATGTAGTACTAACAATGGAGTTACTGCTATTGTAAATGCGGATGGTTCTATTCAAGCGAAACTTCCTCAGTTTACTTCAACAGTGCTTAGTGATACAGTTGTTCCAACTACAGGTTTGACGCCGTATGCAAGGTTTGGAACCTCCTGGTTTTTTTTAGGTATTATTACTATATATATTATTTTAATCTTTAAATGCAGAAATTATATTATAGATTTAATAAAAAATTTTTATTAAATCTATAAAGTGCGTCGTATATAATTGTATAGAAACTTCGAAAATTTATTTATATATAGGGTTTGTTTTATTTACTAATAACTTAAGTATTTTTATAAACATATAACAAAAATTGATTAATTGTTATTTATGACGTGTATGTACTGCTGTTTAATTTTTTAGTTCGTAATTTTAATAAAAAATGGTTTTAATTTAGAAAATATTGATGTGTTTAATTAATTTAAGTTTTAATTACCGATTAATAATTTTTTATTTATAGTGAAGTCGTTATGCGCAAATTATATTCTCCAAGTGAAATTGAAGGTATTATTCAGAAATATTGGCACAAAAATAAGACCTTTTCAGCAACAGAAGATAGTAGTAAAGAAAAGTATTATTGTTTATCTATGATTCCATATCCATCTGGAAACTTACATATGGGCCATGTGCGCAATTATACAATCGGAGATGTAATTTCTCGATATCAACGTATGCTTGGAAAAAATGTATTACAACCTATAGGTTGGGATGCGTTTGGGTTGCCTGCAGAACATGCTGCAATTATAAATAATACAGATCCAGAAATTTGGACAAAATCTAATATTTATTATATGAAAAGTCAGTTACAATCGTTGGGTTTTGCTTACGACTGGAGTAGGGAGATTATAACTTGTCAACCTCAATATTATCGATGGGAGCAATGGTTTTTTACGATTTTATATAAGAAAGGTTTGGTATATAAAAAAACTTCATCAGTAAACTGGTGTCCATACCATAAAACGGTTTTAGCGAATGAGCAAGTTGTTAATAATTGTTGTTGGCGTTGTCATGTTCGTGTTAAATATAAAAAAATCCCGCAATGGTTTATAAAAATTACTAATTACGCAGATCAATTGTTATATGGGTTAGATCAATTAAAAAATTGGCCTAAACAAGTAAAAATTATGCAAAAAAATTGGATAGGACGTTCGGAAGGTATCAATGTTACTTTCAATACTGTGAATTGTGATGATACGTTAACGATATATATAACCCAATTAGATATTTTTATGGGAATTACTTGTTTATTAGTATCTATAGATCACCCAATAGTATTGAAAATAGCAGAAATTGATCCAAATTTAGCTCATTTTATTCAAAAATGTGATCATTTTGATATTAAATCAAGCAAAGAAAATATTCATTTTTTTGAAAAAAAGGGAATGCCTATTAATAATATTTATGCGATACATCCAATTACTAATAGTAGATTGCCAATTTGGGTTGTTAATTTTGTAATACCTGTTGAATCTGATGGAATAGGAGCATCTATATTAGTTCCAGCTCATAATCAACAAGATTGGGAGTTTGCTTATAAATATAATTTACCAATTAAACCTGTCATAAAGAATCTGGATGGAACTGAACCAAATGTTATAGTTAAAGCAATGACTGGAGATGGAATATTATTTAATTCTGGTGAGTTTAATGGATTAAGTTCTTGTATGGCATCTAATATAATTGCTACAGCGTTAATTACACGTGGTATAGCTCAACGTAAGATACATTATCGTTTAAAAGATTGGTGTATCTCACGTCAGCGTTATTGGGGAGTTCCTATTCCTATGATAACGCTAGAAAATGGTGTTGTTAAGCCAGTGCTTTTTGATCAATTACCGGTAATTCTGCCAAAAAAAATTGCATCTATTCAAAACAATAGGAGTTCTAAACATATAGATAGTTCTTTAAAGATGTATTCGGATTGGACTCTAACTACTTATAAAGGACAAGCAGCTATTCGTGATACTGATACTTTTGATACTTTTATGGAATCTTCTTGGTATTATGCTCGTTATACATGTCCTCATTATAGTAAAGCTATGTTGGATACACATTCTGCTAATTATTGGTTACCGATTGATCAATATATAGGCGGGATTGAACATGCCATCATGCATTTATTATATTTTCGTTTTTATCATAAATTAATGCGTGATGAAGGATTAGTTTGTTCTGATGAACCTGCAATACGCTTGTTATGTCAGGGTATGGTATTATCAGATTCATTTTATTATTTATCTGCTAATAATCAACGTATGTGGGTAGATCCAACTCATGTTAAAATAAAACGTGATAAAATGGGGCATATTATAAAAGCTGTAGATAGAAATGGACGTGATTTAATTTATGCTGGAATGTGTAAAATGTCTAAGTCAAAAAATAATGGTATTGATCCAAATATAATTATTGAAAAATATGGTGCGGATGCAGTGCGTTTTTTTATAATGTTTGCTGCTCCAGTTGAAGCAGCATTAGAATGGAAAGAATCTGGATTGGAGGGCAGTCAGCGTTTTCTTAGGCGTGTTTGGAGTTTAGTATATCAACATATCCAAAATGGACCTGTGCATACATTGCATGGTTTAATGCTTAATTATGAACAACAATTTATTCGGTATAATATACATAAAACCATAGAAAAAGTTACTGATGATATTGATCGTAGACAATCATTTAATACTGCTTTAGCTGCAATTATGAAATTAGTGAATGAGTTATATGGCGCTCCAAAAAAGAGTATGCAAGATAGAGTAGTGTTGCAAGAAGCTTTGCTAGTAATAGTACGGTTACTATACCCGTTTACCCCACATATTAGTTTTATTTTATGGAAAGCTTTAGGAGGTTTGGAAGACATTGATTATGCAACATGGCCAACTGTAGATGCGCAAGCAATCATAAATGACAGAACGCTTATTATAGTACAAATTAACGGAAAAATGAGACATAAAATATATGTACCATTGAATAGCGATAAGAATGTAGTGTATAAATTATTAGAAGCAGAGAATGTTTTGAATAAATATTTTATTGGAAAAAAAATAAATAATATAATTTATGTTCCAAATAGAGTGATCAATATTATTATACAGTGAACATTGATCATGCCTTATATATAAAGAACTATCTTTTAATAATTGTAAGTATTATTATTATGATTATAGTTGAAAGTTGTAGTTATAGATTGTGTACAGATATAGGGGGAAAGAAGTTAGAAATAATTAATAACATAAGTTCTATATCATTATGTAGTTATGATCCGTTTGGACCAATAACTCGTGCTATAATGACTGAGATGCATATTAACCAAATTGATGTGGTTGATGATTTAAATAATAATTTATGTGCACGGGAAGCGCAAATTCCTTGTTTACACATTATCGGCGCTTCAGAAAAGTATGTAACTACTTTTGTTTTTCAGAATGGAAAAGAGGCTGGATATCAATTAATATTGCATATACAAACTAATTTATTCATACCAAACAAAAATTGTTACCCTATTAATATTCGTGTGTATCGTTCTTTTATACGAAATCCTGGCCGCACTCTATTCAACGATACACAAGAAAATGATATACGTAAAGATATGTATCGAGATGCAGCTCAACAACTTATACATCAATTACTGTTACGATTTGAAGATTTTTAATTGAGATATATGACAAAAATAATTTTTGTATCTAATATTAATGTTTTATTTTATCGTTGAAGTATATCATGATTTGGATATACCCAGAACAATTATTTTTAGAATTAAAAAAAGAACTTAAGTCTGTTTATTTATTGTTGGGAAACGATTCTTATCTTTTGCAAGAGAGTTATCTTAGTATTATAAAGGCAGCTAAGATACTTAATTTTAATACGTCTGTTAATCTGGAATTAGATGTATATTCTGATTGGAAGGATGTGTTTAATTTATTTAAAACGTCAAGTTTATTTGAAAAACGTAAAATATTTTCGTTGAAATTCACTCAAAATTATCCTGTTTCTTATTTTAAGAAAAATATCCCTTTATTACTTTCATTTATTCATGACGATTTAGTATTAATTATATATATTCAAGGATCGAATCAAATTAGCAAAAGTAATATTGGGTTACAATATTTTAATAAAAAAGGAATATTTGTTGATTGTAGCACGCTCACATATGGGCGGATGACAGCATGGATAGAAAATCAAGCGCAGCATATGAAACTCGTTATAGAAAATTTAGCTTGTCAATTATTATGTTATTATTATGAAGGCAGTTTAGTTTTGTTACATCAAATATTACAAAATTTATCTTTAATTTATCCTGATGGAAATTTAAATTTTATGCGTGTCAAAACAGTAGTTACTGATTCCGCATGTTTTAATATTAATCATTGGATAGAAGCAATTTTGATAGGTAAAAAACAACGTGCTGACCGCATTTTACGACAGTTGGAATCTATGGAAGTTGATTTAGAAACTTTATTGTGCAAAATTAAATCTGAAGTACTAATGATAATTAATATAAAATATGGGATGGAACAGAGAAAATCATTATTTAATTTATTAAAACAATATAAAGTATATAAAGAGTATCATCGTATGTTGTTGTCTAGGGCAGTGAAACGGTTAAGTTTATTTAAATTATATCAATCGGTTGGATTATTAGTACAAATAGAATTAAGATATAAAAAGGATTATATTTCTCTTTCATGGTCTAGCTTTGAGGTATTATCGGCTATATTATGTTGCGATGAAAAAATGATACTTAATATATAATTTTTCTACAAGAAATATCATATTAGTATTACTTATAAGAGCTTTTTTAAAGTTTTATGTGATAACTATGTGCTATAGTTGGTATGCCACAACATGTGGATTATCTATGTAATACAAATGAATATTGTAATTACAAAAAATAGATTAAAACTAAAAATTTTTCCGATCTTGATCAGATTATATTAATTTCAATAGAAGGTGATTTTGATTTTTACCGTTAATAGGTAAAAATATGTGTGTATGATTTTATATAATGATTTTGATAACGATCCAAAATATTGAAAAATTTATCGTTATATAGCAACACAGTAGATATATATATTATATATATATAAATAATTATTTTTTTTAATAGAATTGACAAAATTTATTTTTTAAATAATTATGTGATTTGTAGAATGAAATATTTTAAAATAAATAAAGTCCTATTTATTGAGTATATAGACTGATTTATTTAATATTACCGTATAAAATTGTTTACATTTGTTTAAACATTATAAGTTTGTAAAATAATTATTGCGTTACATAATAGATATTATATGTTGATGTATGTTTATAAAATGATAAATATATATTTAGGCATTAAACTGTGCAATCTGATATTTTAAAAGAATTTGTAGTTAATATTATTAATAATATACAGGGACAAGATATTATATGTTTTGACATGTATGGAAAAACTAACATTACAGATGTTATGATTATCTGTACTGGTATGTCTAGTCGTCACGTAATTTCAATATCTCAAGAGATATTGAAAAAATCCCGTAGTATAGGTGTGAAACCTTATGGTATAGAAGGTATGAGTTTTGGTGAATGGGTCTTAGTAGATTTGGGTGACGTGGTTGTACATGTAATGCAAAAAGAAATTCGTATCCTGTATGCATTAGAAAAGCTTTGGTGTTAGTATAAATAAAGAGTTTATGTGTATATAGAGACATGCTATATGTAAATACGCATGTTTTACTTATTAAATAAGTATAAAATTACTTATGTCAATTATTAGTGTTAGATATAAGTAAACCTTAATTGTATGAAGTTAAATAATTCTCAAATTTTTTATAATTATTCGGCTGAGTTATTGTTGTTTGTACGTCGAGTAACTATTGCATGTATTTTAATTTTATTAACTACTAGTATTTTATTTATTCATTTATATCGGATACAAATAGTTCATTTTAATATGTATACTACTCGTTCCAACGAAAATCGTATTAAGATTATCCCCATTCCACCTAAAAGAGGGATTATTTATGACCGTAATGGCATAGCTTTGGCATTAAATCGAACTATTTACCAGTTAGAAATAACACCAGAAAATACAACTAATTTAAATCAAACGATTCGTGAATTGCAGTTATTATTGAATTTAAGTGATTATGATATAGTGCGTTTTGAAAAAGCTCGAAAACATTCTTCCAAATTTGTGTCATTACCTATTAAGATTGGTTTAACAGAAGAGCAACAAGCTCGATTTGCTGTTAATAGGTTTAAATTTTCAGGGGTAGCAATAAAAAGCTATCAACGTCGTTATTATCCTTATGGATCTGATTTGAGTCATGTTATTGGATATGTTTCTAAGATTAATGAAGAGGAAATAAAAAGATTAAATAAACAAGGTATTTTAGGTAAGTATATTTCCGCTCCTAATATAGGGAAATTAGGAATTGAACGTTATTATGAAAATATTTTACATGGTACTCCAGGTTATGGAGCTGTAGAAATAAACAATCGTGGAAAAATTATTAGAAAATTATATAAAAGATATCCAATTCCAGGAAGAAGTATTGTTTTAACATTAGATCTGAATTTACAACAGTATATTATAAAATTGCTATTGGGTAGTCGATCTTCTGTAATAGTCATTGATCCAAGAAATGGTGGAATTAAGGCTTTGATTTCGAATCCTAGTTATGATCCAAATTTATTTGTTGATGGTATATCTAATACAAAATATAGCATTTTATTGAAAGATAATAATTGTCCTTTGCTGAATCGTGCTACTCAGGGGATGTATCCTCCTGCATCTACAGTAAAACCTTATATTTCTGTATCTGCTTTGATTTTAGGAGTGATTAATCAAAATTTTTTATTTTCTGATCCTGGTTGGTGGCAGTTACCTGGTTCAGAAAAACGTTTTCGAGACTGGAAACGATGGGGACATGGAGAACTAAATATTACAAAAGCTCTTGAAGAATCTTCTGATACTTTTTTTTATCAAATAGCTTATAAGATGGGAATAGATAGTTTATCTGAATGGATGAATAAATTTGGATATGGTAGATATACTGGTATCGATTTATTTGAAGAATTAACTGGAGTTATGCCGACCAAAGCATGGAAAATACAACGGTTTAATAAACCTTGGTATCAAGGAGATACTATACCGGTAGGTATAGGACAGGGATATTGGACTGCTACTCCTGTACAAATGTCTAAGGCTTTAATTACTTTAATCAATGATGGTAACGTGCTTATTCCCCATTTGCTTGATAGTATTTTATTAGAAAAAGATTATATTCCATACCATCAAACGGAATGTGACCAAGTAGGTGATCCAAAATCAGATGTATGGAAAATAGCTAAAGATGGGATGTTTGGAGCAGCTAATCGTCCAAATGGGACAGTGAGTGGAAGTTTTTCCGATGCTTCATATAAAGCAGCAGCCAAGTCTGGTACAGCGCAGTTATTTAGTTTAAAAAGTAATCAAAACTATGATCCAAATAGAATATCTGAATGTCTTAGAGATCATAAATTGATGACCGCATTTGCGCCATATGAAAATCCTACGATAGCAGTAGTAGTAATTTTAGAAAACGCTAAGGCTGGAATATCAATAGGGACAATTACAAGAAAAATATTTGATTATGCTTTATTGCAATGAATCAATATTTGATTGGGTTTATTTTTATTTATTTTTTATTAATCTGACTAGTGATTAAAATGTATTCATGAATCAAATTATTCGAAAGAATTCATTATGGGACAAATATCATATTGACTTAACACTATTTCTACTTATTATTTTTTTATTGCTATATGGAGTTTTTATAATGTGGAGTGCGTGTGGTCAAAATTTTGAAATAATGCGATTAAAAGTATTACAAATTATAGGAGGATTACTGCTTATGGGGTTTTTAGCGCAGATTTCACCTAGAGTTTATGAATCTTGGACGCCTTATATATATTTTTTATGTCTTATATTATTAATATCAGTAAATATGATTGGACAAATTAGCAAAGGAGCACAACGTTGGTTGGATTTTGGTATAATAAGGTTTCAACCATCGGAAATAGTGAAAATTTCTGTTTTGCTTATGGTGGCATATTATGTTGATAAAGGACGACATCCACCATCCTTGAAAAATGTTGGCATAGCGCTATTGTTAATTATGATTCCTACTACACTTATGTTAGCACAACCAGATTTGGGCACGGCAATTTTAACGATTAGTTCTGGTTTATTTGTATTATTTTTATCTGGAATGAGTTGGAAATTAATTATATTTACGTTATTGCTAATGGTTTTTTTTACGCCTATATTTTGGTTTTTTTGTATGCACGAATACCAGAGATCTAGAATAACGGTATTGTTGCATCCAGAAATTGACCCGTTAGGCGCTGGATATCATATTATTCAATCAAAAATTGCTATTGGTTCGGGTGGTTTAACTGGGAAAGGATGGTTACATGGGACACAATCACAATTGGAATTTTTACCAGAACGTCATACTGATTTTATTTTTGCGGTAATAGGGGAAGAATTAGGATTTTTAGGAATATTAGTATTATTGTTATTGTATTTAGGAATTATATTTCGTGGATTTATTATTGCGGTTAAAATAAAACATATGTTTGGGAGGCTAATTATTGGTGGTTTTATGTTAGTATTATTTATGTATATTTTTGTAAATATCGGTATGGTTAGTGGTTTGTTGCCGGTAGTAGGTATTCCTTTACCATTAATAAGTTATGGGGGTTCGTCTTTGTTAGTGTTAATGGCTGGATTTGGTATAGTTATGTCAATAAATGGACATAGAAAAATGATTTCTAAAATTTTATAATAAGTTTAATTTATAATGTAATGGAATTAATAATTAATATTTGTTATTACATCTAATGATATTAGGTAAAAAATTTTAAAGCTAAAATATATGACAAGTATTTTGTTATATATAAAATGCCTAGCTGGTTTCAATATTATTAATGCAAACTTTATATTATATATAATAATTATATCTTAGGGATGTTAAAATAATATAAATATATATTTTGGTATGCAATATTACTTATATATGATGTAATAATATGTTTTTAAACAAATTAATTCTATAAGTTAAAAAATATATGATTTTGATACAGGAAACAAAAATTGTCACATAGCGGTAGATAATAAATGAACTTATTTTATGTTAGAAAATATTATTTAGTTGGTGTAGTTAATTGTAGTTTACTTAATGAAATTAGTTAGTTTTATACAATGAAAATAGTGCACGTTTGAAAAATAGATTTTATTAATTTTTCATTTAAGAATTAATTATTTTAATTCATAAAAACTGTTTTAGTGCATGGTCTTTTTAATTTGTACGATACATGTCACTCCAGAAATTAATAAAAATATTCCAATTAAAATTAATGGAGATGGCCATAATTGGCGGTGTATAAATGAATATACTAAACCTGCTATAGTTTCTACTACAATTAGTGGACCTATTAGTGTTGTTGGTAATCTTTGACTAGCTTCATTCCAGAAGAATGTACCTAACCAAGAGCAACAAAATCCAATTAAGATCATTAGTAAAACAAAAAAAACTGGTCTGGGTCCAAAAGGTAATACAAATTCATCTTGAATAAAATCTGAACAACAGATACATACAAAACAGTAAACGAGACATGATAGCGGTAATGTAACTACTCCTTGTGCGTTGGCCCAAGTCATAGGTTTATTGTATGGATGTGTTTTTAACCAATGCGCATTCCTTAATGCGTACCACGCCCAGCACAAAACAGAAATAATTGCTAAAATTATACCACTTATGTATTGCCATATATTAAATATGAAGAATTCAGATTTTAATTCAGAAACGTTTACGCATAATAACCCTATTCCCATTAGAAATAATGATGTTAGTAAAGTATGATATGGTAATTTTTGTTTATTATTAGAAATAATATGTGTTGTTATAGTTAACATTAAAGGTAGGGTTCCGATAATAGCTGTTGAGATCGGAGCTCCAACGCGTTGAATAGCACTTGTTAAACATGTATAGTACACTAAGTGTCCCGCTAAAACTAGTTTTATTGCTTCTAACCAATCCTGCAATAATAATTTACGTAACCGTGCTCTATCGTACCATGATAGTGGTATTGAAATTAATCCAAACGCAATATAACGACCAGATGCTTGTAATATACTGGGATATTCTGGTATTAATAAGGGACCAATAAAGATTAATCCCCACAACAATCCTGAGATTACAGCAAAAGCAATTCCTAGTATCATAATACCTTTGTTATACTAATTAAACATACTGGATACTATTATTTAGTGAAAATCTTATTTTATTAAATTAGAAGTATATATCGTTGAGTATACACATTTTGATTAAATAGTGTTATATGATTATTTGATTAAGACTTATTTATTCATATTAATTTAGATTAATATACTATAAGTATATAATATGATAATACGCCCTATAGGACTCGAACCTATAACTTACAGCTTAGAAGGCTGTTACTCTGTCCAATTGAGTTAAGGGCGTGTTAATATGTATTTTATATGTATTTTTTAAAGACAATAGTGTTTTAGTATTTACTTAATTGAGTTAAACATTTTCTTTTTGAGAAAGAGATCTTTAAAAGAAGATATATAACTTTTAAAGTTAATAGTAATATATTTTAAAAAAAATAACATCATTGTATTATATAAAAATATTGGATATATTATTGAAATGATTGCTAAGGTAATTGATGGTAAATATGTGTCTGAAGTAATAAAACAAAAGATAGCTAAGCAAGTATTCCGGAATGTGAATTCTGGAAAGCGTGCACCAGGGTTAGCTATGATTTTAATAGGGAATGATCCAGTTTCTGAGATATATGTGGCTAACAAAAAAAAAGCATGTGAACAAGTTGGTTTTATTTCGTTTCTTTATATTTTACCTGTTGCAACAACCGAAAGTGAAATTTTTCAATTAATTGAAACTCTAAATAATGACAATCGTGTAGATGGTATTTTAATTCAGTTGCCGTTACCAAATGAATTAAAAAAATTAAGTATTTTAGAACATATTGCTCCTGATAAAGATGTAGATGGGTTTCATCCATATAATATTGGTTGTTTATGTCAACGATCTCCTACGCTACGCCCGTGTACCTCTCGAGGTATTATTACTTTGTTAGAATGGTATAATATAGATATGTTTGTATTGCATGCAGTTGTAGTGGGAGCATCAAATATTGTTGGGCGTCCTATGACGATGGAATTACTGTTGGCGGGATGTACTGTATCGATTACTCACCGTTTTACCCAGAATTTAAAAGTGTATATTGAACATGCTGATTTATTAATTGTAGCAGTAGGAATGGCGAATTTTATTCCTGGTAGTTGGATAAAACGAGGAGCTATAGTAGTAGATGTTGGTATCAATCGTTTAAGCAATGGAGATATAGTTGGTGATGTGCATTTTTCAAGCGCTTATGAACGAGCTGCATATATTACGCCTGTTCCAGGCGGAGTAGGTCCTATGACGGTGGCTACGCTTATTCAAAATACTTTACAAGCCTACTATAATCATCTTTGATAGAAGAGAGGAATAGATGTTTGTAGTTTATTGTCTATTTTTAATTATTTTTGGTTACATGTATCGTATTATTAAAATGCCATCTTGTTGTGCCTGTAGAGCTATCTTCTAACGTTATTCCCATGATAGTTAGTTTATTTCGTATTCTATCAGATAACTCCCATTGGTTGTTGTTTCGAGCATCTTCACGACGTTTAATTAATCTTTCAATTTTTTTAAAATTAAATTTTTTATTATTTTTTAATGCTATTTTTTTTAAAAAAATTTCTGGATTTTGATACAATAATCCAATAGTATTTGCTAAATATTTTAAAGTAGCTGCTATTTTTGGAGTGAGGGAATGACGTTTAATTTTTAAATCATTTAATTTATGTGCTATATCAAATAGTACTGAGTATGCTTCTGGCGTATTGAAATCATCATTCATTTTAGAGATGAATTTTGATATGAAGTAGTCTTCACTACTAAGTTTAATCTCGGTATTAGTTTTAGTATCTCTTAAAGCAATATAAAGTCGTTTTAAAGATGCTCGCGCATTGTTGAGACTATTATCATTATATTTTAATTGGTTACGATAATGAGCAGACATTAAAAAATATCTTATTGTTTCAGGATCATAACGTCTTAAAATGTCACGTATAGTTAAAAAATTATTTGATGATTTCGACATTTTTTCATGGTTTAATAATAGCATACCAGAATGTATCCATACTTTTGCGCAAGGCATATTGTAAGCACAAACAGATTGGGCAATTTCATTGTCATGATGTGGGAAAATTAAATCAGATCCTCCACCATGAATGTCTAATTGATTACCGAAAATAGAATGGTTCATAGCAGAACATTCAATATGCCATCCTGGACGCCCTGCTCCCCATGGAGATAGCCAATAGGGTTCACCTGGCTTAGATATTTTCCAAAGCACGAAATCTATAGAGGGATTTTTTATATTTGGGTTTTTTGATACATTGTGGATGTCGGGTATTTTTTTCTTAGATAGGATACCGTAATTACGCATGGTTTTTACAGAAAACATTACATCCCCATTAGGAGCTATATATGCGTGTTTTTTTTGGATTAGTAGGTGAATAAATTTAATAATTATATCAATATGATCAGTTACTTTTGGTTCGTAATTTGGACGTAATATATTTAATGCATCAAAATCTAAATGCATTTCTTTAATCATACGATTGGTTAATTTTTTAGTGGTTTCGTTATTTTCGTGGGCTCTTTTTATAATTTTGTCATCTATATCTGTAATATTACGAACGTAATTGACTTGATATCCACAGTGATGCAAATAACGGATAATAGTATCAAATGCTAGGAATGTTCTAGCATGACCAAGATGGCATAAGTCGTATACTGTAACACCACAAACATATATTTTAATTTTTCCATTAACAAGAGGTATAAGTTTTTCTTTTTTTCTTGTTAAAGTATTAAAAATTTTTAGCATTTTAATTTATTCTATAATGTTAGTATATTTAGTATTCATAGTATGCAAATACTTATGGAAAAGGTATATACTTTTTAAGTAAAAATTATCATAAAATTATTTATGTTAGCATAATATTGATAGTCATAACTTTTATTATAAAAATTTAATATATATTATTTTAGAAAAATATATGATTAATGTTTATCGTGTAATTAAAAGGATTGTGACTGATGATTATATTGTGTTATATGATTGATTATATATATTTGATATAATAAATCTTCTTTAGTTTGTTATATTTTTAATTGTGTAAATTTTAATATTCCATATTAAAATTTACAAGGGTTATTATTCTATTTAGTAAATATGTCAATTTTATTTATCTCAGATATTCATTTGTGTTCAGATTCTCCAGATGTCACTGATGGGTTTTTGTATTTTTTAAATTATTGTGCAATACGTGCTCGAGCCCTTTACATTTTAGGAGATTTATTTGAAGTTTGGTTAGGAGACGATGATTGTAAATCATTACATATTAATATTGCTAAAGCGTTAAAAAGATTAAATCAAAAAAAAATTTCATGTTATTTTATTCATGGTAATCGTGATTTTTTATTGGGGAAAGAGTATGCTAAGGCTTGCGGAATGACGTTATTATCTTCAAAACAAGTTTTAACATTAGAATCAGGGAGAAAGATAGTTATTTTACATGGAGATACTTTATGTTCATATGATAATTCATATCGACTGTTCAGAAAATGTTTTCGCCATATTGTAGTACAGAAGTTATTTTTATTATTACCGTTATCTGTACGTTTACGTATTTTTAGTATCATACGTTCATGTTGTGTACGACATAAACAATGTAAATCAAAAAAAAAATTGGATATTAATTTAAGAATGGCTACAGATATCTTAATTAAGAATCATGCAGAGATTATGATTCATGGACATACTCATCAACCAATGATTTATAAAATTTTTAGATCTAAAAAAGATATATTAAATATAATGGTGTTAGGATGTTGGAATAAATATGGATCAATGATAGAAATAAATGAAGAGAACGATAATATCGTATTTATGGAATTTCCGATATACAAAACAGTTAGACGTTAAATTATATTTTTATTTTTTTAAAGAAAGGCGTATGAATTTATTATATTTCTAACGTAAATAAGAAATGTAATATGAGGATTTTTAGTTTAGGTATTATTATTTATTGTGATTATTTTAAATATTTTTGAGTGGGTTTTATTTTTTAATTTTTAAAATTTCTGATAAGTAGTAATTTGACTCAAATATGGGTTGTTATTATCATTAGATTTAATTTTTTCTATAGAATGAGTGTTTGGTTAAAAAATTTTAAATCTATGTTGTGAAGAAAATAATACATAAATATTATTACTATTTAATATTTGAAGAATTACGCATCGTTGTGTTTGTACACTATACAAGAGGTTTTGTTTAGAGGATTAATATTTTGAGTGGGGATTTAAAAGTTTTTAGATGAATTTTGCGATATTATACATTGTTAATGTTTAAATAGAAAATTTCTATTACATTTTGTGCTGAATTTTTAGATAAAATTTTATAATAGTTTATTATAAACTTTCTATCAATGGCTCTATATAATTGTAGAAGTTATGCATGATATTTTATATTTTATTGAAATTAATGCTTATTGGTGGTTTTTATAAATTATTATTTAAATTGTAGTGTGCATTTTTGAGTGATATGATAGATGGTTTTTTATTTAGTTAAGTTAATGTTTTATGCTGAAGTAAAATATAATCATAAATTTTATTATGACAGTTAGGATTGTGCTTAATTTTAAAATTATGGGAATAAATTAGTAAGAATCGTATATATAATAAGTCTAACATTGTTGTTATTTATGTTTATTTTAATTAAATTGTGGCCAATTATAACTAGTTATTTATTAGTTAATAAACTAATTAATTCTTCATAGATTTCAGTAATTTTTCGATTCCCATCAATAGAGAAATATTTTATTTTTTTAGATTTAGATTCGTTTCGATAATAATCTAATACTGGTTCAGTATATTGATAATAGTTGTTTAATCGTTTACGTATAGCTTGTTCACAGTCATCTTTTCGGGTAGTCAAAGATTCGCCGGTAATGTCATCTAATCCATAAATTTTAGGCGGATTAAATTGAGTATGATATGTTCTACCAGAATCTACATGTATTCGTCTACCTGTAATACGATTAATGACTATAGAGTCTGATACCACGAATTCTATAATGTAATTTACAAAAATTTTATATTTGTTCATAAATTCTGCTTGTAGAATCGTTCTAGGAAATCCATCTAATAAAAATCCGTTACAGCAATCATTTTTATTAATACGTCTATTAATTAATTGAACTATAAAATCATCATTTACTAAATTCCCGGTATGCATCGCATTTATTACATTTTTCTGAATGTTATGAGGTTGATACGGATTTTTGGGAAACGATTGACGTAACATCGTGCCTGTAGAAATATTTGGGATGTTATATTGATTTGAAATAAGATGAGCTTGCGTCCCTTTTCCTGATCCAGGAGGCCCAAGAAATATAATACGCATAAAGGTTAATTCTCGATTAAAATTATTAAATAATATTCATAATGTACCGCATTTATTTTCAGATATAAAGAGAGTATTATTTAAATATGTACATATAAAGGATGTTAATTTTATACTAATTCTTAAAGTTAGTATTATATCATAAATTTAAATATCGATTATTATATTTTATTAATTGATTATTATAGACTATAAGAGTGTATTTTATTACATTTTTATATGTGATAAAACACATTAATCGTACATATTATTGTTATTGTAAACAGTGATTAATGATTAATTAAAAAATAAAAGAATATATTTAAATGCCTCGGAAGTATTTGTATACAATTTCGAATTCATTTTTGTTTACTGTAATTATTTAATAGATAGTTCTTAACAAGATAAATTATATTTGTGGTGGGTTTAAATTTGATTTTTAATAATTAAATACACAACATAAACAATTATATGATTATGGTTTCGTTATTGTAGTGATAATAAACAATTGTAATTACGAATTATATATACGCAAACAATCAAATGTTGATTTAATTTGTATGTATAAGTAGATAAATAGTACGTTTTAATTAGTAAGTATTATCTTGGCATTAAATTATTTTAATCTCATTTTCGTCGATTTTAGCGTCAAAAAAAGTTTTGATCATTTTAATATATGGATCGTTTGAAAATTCTTGTTTTATTTTTGATATTTTTTCTTTGTATAAAATATAAATATGTTCCATTGGTGTTTTTATCTCGCAATTATCATCTTTTTTTATATGCAATGTAATCGGAATACCGATATTATTGCTGAGGGATTCTTGTATTGTATTATGTAATTTTATAGAATTTAAATGTTGATAATTAGAACGAACGTGTAGACAAATTTCATTCGAAGAAATTTTTTCTTGCCAAGAATTCATAACTAATTTTTTTGCTGTTTTTGGTAATTCCAGTTGATATATCTGTGATGTCCATGAGTCGTTTCTCATTGCTTGTTGAAGTATTTCTTTTATGAAATTAGACATATTTGGATGATTTTTACTACAGTCTTTGTTATGACTGTCACTCTTGTTGGATTCTAAAGAATCTGATAAATCTTTATTAATTTTATTAATGCTATTAGAATTATTTTTTATAATGTTCATATTAATATTGGAAAATCGTTCTAATATTCCTTTTATTGTTTTTTGAGATTGTAAGGTTAAATTTGATGTTTTTTCTGTTATGTTTGATTTATTATTTTCTTTATATTGTAATAGTTTTGAACGAGCTTCCAATATTTTGGAAGTAGTATCTATATTATTAATGTTAGATGTAGGTTGTGGTAGTTTTGATTCAGTGTTTTTAGTATTATTATCATTAGATTTTTTTAAATTTAAACATAAGATATCTTTTACTTCATTTTGATCTTCTGTATGTAATAGATTTTTATCTTGATTATCATTTTTTGTTTGAGTACCATCAGTAGTAGTAGGTTGTTTATTGTTTGTATTGGGTATAGGATTGTTATTTGAATGAATAAAATTAGAAGATATATTATTATTATTATATTTTTTGTTTGTTATATTTTCATCTGGACGAAAAGCAAATGCACGCAGCATGGTCATTTCTATTCCCATACGATGGTTAGGAGCATAAGGTAATTCTCGGCGACCTAATAGAAATATTTGATAATATAATTGTATATTTTCTGGAGTAATATGATTACTTAGTTTATGTATGCGTTGGTTTATATATTGTGTTATAGTATTATTATTTTCTTTTTTTATAGAATTTAATAGAAATTGATCTATAGCTATTTTTTGTAAGATGGTAAGCATTTCACTTAAAAGATTATCCCAGTCAATTCCTAAAACTTCATAGTTTTCAATTTGGAGCATTACATCATGCATACTTCCGTTTATTAAGTTTTCAATTAAAGATAACGGATATTCAATATTTAATATACCAAACATATTATCAATGGTATTATTGGTTATTTCGTTATTTCCTAATACAATAGCTTGTTCAACTAAACTAAGTGCGTCACGCATGCTTCCTCTTGATGCGTGAGCTAATATTTCTAAAGCAGAGGACTCTATTTTTATGTTTTCTTTATTAAGGATATGTGTTAGTTGAGTTATAATGTGAGAGATACTTAGTGGTTTTAAACAAAATTGTAGACATCGAGATAATATGGTTGCTGGTAATTTTTGATATTCGGTAGTAATTAAAATAAATTTAACATGTGTAGGCGGTTCTTCTAATGTTTTTAATAAAGCATTAAAACTGTGACGTGATAACATGTGCACTTCATCTATGAGGTATACTTTAAAGCGACCTCGTGATGGTGTGTATTGTACGTTGTTTAGGAATTCTCTGGTATCTTCTACTTTAGTACGTGATGCAGCATCTATTTCAATAAGATCAATAAAACAGCCTAATTCGATATCTTGGCAATTACTGCATTGCCCGCACATATTATAGGTTAATCCTTGTTCGCAGTTTAATCCTTTTGCAAACAATCGGGCAATAGTTGTTTTTCCTACTCCTCTTGTACCGGTCAATATATAAGCTTGGTGAATTTTATTTAATGCAAAACTATGTGTAATTGCTTTAATAACATGGTTTTGTCCTACAATGTCAGCAAATTTTTTTGGACGCCACTTACGGGCAAGTACTTGATAGTTCATAATGTACAACTCATATAATAATACTATAAATGGAAGAATTAAATCTAATTGGTTTAGCGAATATGTTTTAATAATCAGAAAACATTACTAAACTATAAGAATTTATTCCTATTTTTTTTAATAATGATTTACCACCTAAATTTTCTAAATTTATTATAAATCCGGCATGGTTTACTTCTCCTCCTAATCGTCTGATTAGTTTTACTACTGCTGCAATTGTTCCGCCCGTTGCTAATAAATCATCTATAATTAGAACTTTATCGCCTGGTTTAATAGAATCAGCGTGTATTTCTAGGCATCCACTATCATATTCTAAAATATATGGCTCACTAATAGTTTCGCGCGGTAATCTTCCTGATTTTCGAGCAGGAACAAAACCTAGCTTCAATATTAATGCCAATGGAGCGCTAAATAGAAATCCTCTTGCTTCTATGCCCACTACTTTAGTTAATTTATAGTTTTTATAATGCTGGGCTAGAAGAGTAATGCTTGTTGAATATGCTTGTGGATTTTTTAATAATTCAGTTATATCGCGAAATAGAATGCCTTGTTTTGGGTAATTAGGTACAAATTTAATATTTTTCTTGATTAATTCTAATTGTTGATCCATAACATGCATCATATTTGATTCCAAAATATAAAAAATAATTTAAATTGTAAATTATATATCTATATAAAGATTGTGTGTATTATAAACTTTATAATATTGTGATTATAAGTATTAATTCTATATTTTATATAAGTTATTTTATTATTTAAAAAATTAAAATTTATTACATAATAAAATATATATTTATTACATGTTCAGATGATTGGATATCATAAACAGTTGTATTATTTTGTTAGTTAAATAAATTTACATCAGTATATTTAAATTTAATTAATTATAAAATCAAATTTTTTGAATACTTTTGATAAACAATATAATTAATGATTTTGTATAAATAAATGTACTATTTAAATAATTTTGGTTATTATTTAATTATTTAAATATTTTTTGTAAGTTATAATTTATATTATAAAAATATATATTTTAAGGGTTTAAAATTATTAGTTCTTATAAATTTAATAATTATATTTTATTAAATTTATAATTAAAAAATTGTATACTTAATATTTTGGTTAAGTATAACTATAGTAATATAATTTTTTGAAGAAGTAAAAATATATCATCGTTTAATAAAATTAGATTTTAATTATTTATTTTTTATTATCTATTTGTTTAAAATAAGAAATAATTTTTTATTAATAGGTATTATAGTGAGAATAAAAAATCATATTATCAATGATAATAACAATCGTTTATTTTATCGGGATACTAATAAAGAAGCATTTTAATTTTCGCTACGGCTGCTTCCTTCCAGACCTGACCGGTTTTACGAAAGCTATTATGCATAATTTAATAGCATCCCTTTTAAAGATTATCTGCGATAATCTTAAATTTTTCAAGAAATAATTATATATTTAAGTTTAAATATAATTTAAATATAAGATATTTTTTGTTCGTAAATGCTGTAATGTAGTAAATTTTGAATATTAAAAATTAGTTCATAGATATTTTATGAGATAAATTTAATTTTTAGTTATTTTAGATAGTATGATTTGTGTATTCATTTATCATGGTTTAAAGATTTAAAATTTTTTTGTTAAAAAATATTTGACTAGTTTTATAAAAATTATTAATCATATTTTATAATCGATAGTTAATAGTGTAGTTATTTTATAATTTTTTTATGTATATCATCTTGATAACTGTCAAGATTGTTGTTTATTTAAAAAAATACAACTTGTTTAATATACAATTTTAATAAAATATTATATTTAAATAGTTTGTGATTAAATTTGAATAGGTGGAGACATGATTAAGTAGTTATATTGTGGCTTCTTAATATGAAAAAACGTTGGTTTTATTAAAATAGAGTGTTTTTATCTTTTAAAAATTCAGCAATTAAAATCAAAAGTTCTCATTAGAATTATGGTAATTTACTAATATTTAAAACATATCTTATTTTAATAATTCAAATTCGTATCTGTAATTTTTTGTAAATTTATCGATATATATCGGTTACATAATAAGAAGTATACGTTTCATTTTTTATATTTTGTGAAGATATTTTATGTTAATGATGTGTTAGGTGTGGTTTCATGATTAAATGGGGCATTTTGGAGCGCTAATATTAAAACTTCATCTATTTGCTTTACTGGATGAATATTTAAGTTATTTACTACAATGGCAGGCATATCTTCTAGGTCTCTTTTATTTTCATACGGTATTAATACTGTTTTAATACCTCCTCGATGTGCTGCTAGTAGTTTTTCTTTTAAACCTCCGATAGGCAACACTTGTCCTCTTAAAGTTATTTCTCCCGTCATAGCTACGCTAGATTTAACAGAATTTCCTGTTAAACAAGAAACTAAAGCGGTACACATAGCAATTCCTGCGCTCGGTCCATCTTTTGGTGTCGCTCCTTCAGGAACATGTACATGAATATCTTTTTTATCGTAAAAATCAGTGTTAATTCCTAGTTTATCTGCACGTGCTCGTACTACAGTTAATGCAGCTTGAATAGATTCTTGCATAACTTCACCTAATGAACCGGTGTAAGTTAACTTTCCTTTTCCAGGAACACAAGCAGTTTCAATCGTTAACAGATCTCCTCCTACTTCAGTCCAAGCCAGCCCAGTTACTTGTCCAACACGGTTTTTTAGGTCTGCTTGGGTGCAATCATAACGTTGTACACCAAGGAAATTTTTTAAATTTTTTTTATCAATGGTTATATATTTAATTTTTTTATTCATTAATAGCATTTTAACTGTTTTTCTACATAATTTAGAAATTTCACGTTCTAAATTACGTACTCCAGCTTCACGTGTATAGTGTCGAATAATTCCTATTAAAGCGTCATCTTTAATGGTTAATTCTTCTGGTTTTAAAGCATTACGTTGTATTTGTTTAGTCAATAAGTGTTGTCGTGCTATATTTAATTTCTCATCTTCAGTATAACCAGATAAGCGTATTACTTCCATTCGATCTAATAAAGGACTTGGGATATTCATTGAATTAGAAGTAGCGACAAACATAACGTCAGATAAATCGTAATCTATTTCTAAGTAATGATCATTGAAAGCAGTATTTTGTTCGGGATCTAACACTTCTAGTAAGGCAGCAGCTGGATCCCCGCGCATATCTAAAGACATTTTATCTATTTCATCTAAAAGAAATAAAGGATTTCTTACGCCAACTTTAGACATCTTTTGTATAAGTTTACCAGGCATAGATCCAATATAAGTACGACGATGGCCTCTAATTTCAGCTTCGTCACGCATGCCGCCTAAAGCCATACGTATATATTTACGTCCAGTGGCTTTAGCAATAGATTGCCCAAGTGAAGTTTTCCCTACTCCAGGTGGCCCTACTAAACATAAAATAGGTCCTTTTATTTTATTTATTCTATTTTGTACCGCTAAATATTCTAAAATGCGATCCTTAACACGCTCTAATCCATAATGATCTTTATCCAGACTTTCTTGAGCTTTAAGTATATTTTTTTTCATTTTACTTCTTGCATGCCATGGTACTGATAATATCCAATCAATATATCCGCGCACCACAGTAGCTTCAGCCGACATAGGAGACATTAATTTTAATTTTTGCCACTCTGATTCTACTTTATCTCGTGCTTCTTTAGGCATTTTAGCCGTTTCTATTTTACGTTTAAGAGTTTCATTTTCATCAATTATATCGTCTAATTCTCCTAATTCTTTTTGGATAGCTTTCATTTGTTCATTTAAGTAATACTCGCGTTGACTTTTTTCCATTTGTTTTTTTACACGATTTCGAATACGTTTTTCAATTTGCAGTAATTCAATTTCTGATTCCATCATTGCTATTAAATATTCTAATCGTTCTGTAACATCTGACATTTCTAATATTGATTGTTTATTATTTAATTTTAGTGGCATATGAGCAGCAATAGTGTCAGCAAGACGATCTGCATTATTAATGTTGTTTAATGACACTAAAACTTCGGGTGGTATTTTTTTGTTAAGTTTAAGGTATCCTTCAAATTGATTAATAACAGCACGCATTAGTATTTCTTGTTCACGTTCGTTTAATGTTTTAGGTTGTAAAGAGCTTACATCCGCTTTAAAATGGTTTCCGGTATCAGTTAATTCGATGATACGAGCCCGTGTCAATCCTTCAACTAATACCTTAACTGTTCCATCTGGTAGTTTTAGCATCTGCAATATCATGGATATTGTTCCAACTGAAAAAAGATCATTAATGTTTGGTTCATCAGTTGATGCTTCTTTTTGAGCTACTAACATAACTTTTTTATCATCATTCATAGCAGATTCGAGACATCGAATTGATTTGTCCCGGCCAACAAACAACGGAATTACCATATGTGGATACACCACTACATCGCGCAGAGGTAATACAGGTATTTCAATGCTTTCAGGTTGCTCACTATTCATAGAGCCATCTCTCTTGGTTAAAGCTTTCTACATTATAACACTTTAAATATTTAGTTGTATCATCTTTATTAACTAGATATTCAAAGGATATGGGGACGAATTAATTATATTTCAATATTGAACATTATGAAAAGAAGAATAAATAATTATTTATTAGAAGGTTGGTGTATAATTTAATATTTATTAAAATTTCAGTGATTTTAAAATTTTGTTTTTAATTAAATTTTTGGTTTTAAATAATTTTTGTTTGTTTAAAAATATTTAGTGTTTTTAATGTTTCAATAAAATAAATAATTATTTTTAATATTAAAAATAATTATTTATTTTATTGAAAGTATAGTAGGTAATTATCATATATTCATTTTAGATGAATATCGAATTAATTAAATGATCTAAAAATATATTAATTATATTTTGATTTTAGAGTAAATAAGTAAAATAATAAATATTGTTTATTTTAATTTGAATATTATTTATTAAAAATTAATAATGTTAATAATATATTTTCAAATTTAATTTAACCGAAATATATATTAGAAAAAATGATGATTTTATTTTGAAAGTGGTTGATGTTTATTTTAAGAAAAATATTTTTGTTATAAAAATGATTTCAATTTATATAGATAAATTAGAAACTAATAATAGTTATTCAGGAATATTTATTTATAATGATCTTAGATGTATAGTTATACAGAATTAATAACTATAAGAGGTAAGTAATTTTTTAATATGTTAGTCATTGTGTTACTTAATTTTTGGTAATCTTTTATTAATAAAAGATATGTGAATATTTCATGTTTATAATATAGATAATTGTGAGTATATAAATACTGATAGTGTTTTTTATCTTTATATAGTACCAGAAGAGCTATTATGTTTAATTTGAAAAATTGCTTGGATATTTTGTCTTGAAGAAGATGTAGTAATCATTTATTAAATTGATGTAATATTATTTTATTTATATTTACACCTTAAATTAAATAGTATAATCAAGATTGATTTTATTTATATTTTTTATATAAAAAGCACAATATATTATATTTGCATACGGACTCCAGATGCCCTATGTACAAAAGTTGACGTGTGTAGTTTAATGATATGATCTGTGCAATAATAAAAACGTACGTGCAATAATTTATTTTTTAAGACCCTGCTATCTTCATGGAAGATATTAAAACAGACCCACAATGAATATGTCCCCTTTTTTCAGTATCACATCCAATAGCAACAATATTATAAAACATTTCTTTTAAATTTCCAGCGATAGTAATTTCATTTACTGGATATTGAATATTTCCGTTTTCTACCCAAAATCCAGATACTCCTCGTGAATAATTTCCGGTAATAACATTAATTCCTTGCCCCATTATACTAGTGACAATCAGCCCACGATGCATATTTTTTATTAACTCTATAAAACTTAAATTTTTATAACTAACATACCAATTATAAATACCATCAGCATGCCCAGTGGTTTTCAGGCCTATTCTACGAGCAGAATAACTATTTAAAATCCAACTATTTAACACCCCATTTTCTACGATAGTGCGATCTAGCGTTTGTACTCCTTCGCTGTCAAACGGAGCGGAACCTAATCCTTTTAGGATATGTGGATGTTCTTTGATCGATATCCAAGAAGGGAAAATTTTTTTTTTCAAACAATTTAATAAGAAAGTGGATTTTTGATATACATTATTTCCGCAAATAGCCTCTGCTAAATGATTAAATAGACTCGTTGCTATTTCAGCGGAAAACAATACTGGAGATTCTGTTGTTTTAATTTTTTTTGCATTTAAATGATCTAATGCTCGTTGAGCACATTCTTGTCCAACCCATTCTGCTGACCGTAAATCATTGAATGAACGGCTTAATGTATATGCGTAATTTTGTTCCATAATACCATTACTTGACGCAACTACACTACAACATAAAGAATGCTGGCTACTGGTATAACTTTGTAACATACCATGACTATTCCCAAATACTTTAGTAGTAAAATGGCTGTTAAATCTACTTCCTTCAGTAGAAATAATGCGTTTATCATAGTTTAATGCCGTTTGTTCTGCTGTAGACGCTAAATCTGCGCCTAATTTAGTATCTAAATTAATGGGATGAAACAGATCAAGATTCATGGGATTGAATGCTAATAATTCTTTATCGGCAATACCAGAATACGGATCTGGAGAGGTATAGCATGCTATATTCGCTGCAGATTCAATAGTACGGATTATTGATTTTTCATGTAAATCATTGGAAAGAGCAGTTCCTTTTCGTTTTTGACGAAACATAGTTATATCTAAGATGTTATGACTATTAAATTCTACATTCTCAAGTTTTTCGTAACGAGTGCTAACTGTAATTCCTGTGGTTTTAATGACTGATACTTCTACTTCTTTTGAATATGCATGCGCTATATTTAAGGCTTGATTTACTACGTTTTCTAGAAAGCTACGTTGTTTTATTATATCATTCATCATATCCATACCTTTCCCCTGTAGAAATAATTCTTCATCACAATAGATCTACGGAAGATAGACTATGTAACAAATATTAAGTGTTGGTATAATTTTATATCATTATTTTTTAAATCAAACACATAAGCAACCTTAATAACGTCAAAAACAATATTTTTTTACGATTAATGTAAAATTTATTAAACGAGATTTGGTATTATAGAATTATAAATAAAATGTATATTTTACATCAAACTTTATGTATATATATATTTCGTTAGTTACCACTAATAATTAAATAATATATATTAACTAATTGGTCCCTCCGACAGTAATTTTATTTAATTTTATTGTCGGTTGACCTACGCCAACTGGTATACTTTGTCCATTTTTTATACATGTCCCCACTCCTTTATCTAAGGATAAATCATTTCCAACCATAGAAATATTTTTCATTATTTCTATTCCTGATCCTATTAATGTGGCCCCTTTTATAGATTTTGTGATATGACCTTTTTCAATTAAAAAAGCTTCAGATGCAGAAAATACAAATTTACCTGATGTAATATCTACTTGTCCCCCATCGAAATTCGAAGCATATACTCCATAATCCACACTGTTAATAATTTCTTCAGGCGTTGATTGACCTGCTAACATATAGGTATTAGTCATTCGTGGCATAGGCAAAGTAGCATAAGATTGACGTCTACCGTTTCCTGTTGGGTTGCATCCCATTAATTTAGCATTTAATTTATCTTGCATATATCCTATCAAAATACCATTTTTAATTAAAATATTATATTGGCCAGGAACTCCTTCATCATCAATAGTTAAGGACCCTCGTAATTCTTTTAGTGTTGCATCATCTACTATTGTACATAATTCAGAGGCTACTATATTTCCAATTTTGTTAGTAAATACAGAGCTGCCTCGTCTATTAAAATCTCCTTCTAGACCATGTCCTACTGCTTCATGTAATAAAATACCGGGCCAACCTGAACCTAAAACTACTGTCATAACTCCTGCTGGAGCTGCTATAGATTCAAGATTAATTAGCCCCATTCGGACAGCATCTTTTGCCCAATGATCAGCTTTCGTTTCTCCCTCTATAATAGAGTTAAAAAAATCGTATCCAAATCTTCCGCCACCACCACTTATTCCTTGTTCTCGTTTTCCATTTTGTTCTACTTGTACTAATATAGATAAACGCACTAATGGCCGAATGTCAGCGGCTAAAGTACCATCTGTAGCTGTCACTAAAATTTGTTCATAAACACCTGATAAATTGGCACTAACTTGTTTTACTCTAGAATCGGCAGTTCGAGCTATTTTATCTATTCTCATTAATAGTTCAATTTTTTCTTCTTTAGATACGTTAGATAACGGGTTTATATAAGAATACATGAGCGGGTGATAATATTGATGAGTAGAACGAATATGTTTATTTTTGGTAGGAGCAACAATAACGGTGTTATTACGATGACGTTCATTGGTAATGCTGGTAGCAGCTTTCATGCTGCAGATCAATGCATCTAAATTTAATTGATCGGTGTAAGCAAATCCTGTTTTCTCACCTGTAATCACTCGTATGCCGGCGCCTTGATCTATGGCATAAGATCCAGATTTTATAATACTATCTTCAAGAGTCCATGTTTCGTGAAGACGCGATTGAAAATAAAGATCCGCATAGTCTACTTGAAATTTTTCTGTCATATTTAATAGATATGACAGATCATTATGTTGCAGTTTATTGGGTATAAGTAATTGTTCGCTAACAAGGTCTAAATTCATATAATTCCTATTGATATTTTTGGATTAATATCTTATATAAGCACAATTGATTTATACATTAAAAGTTTAAATTATTGTAATTTTATACCAATTTTTAGAATAAATTTTTATTAAATATGAATTTTTAATTTTAAATTTTCTATTTATTTTATGAATTCAACTAAAATGTTCAAATATTTTAGTTTTATATCAATTGGGATATATCTCATTTTTTATTGAAATAGAAACACGGCTCTCATTATACAGTATTTTTTCTGGATTAAATAATATTTTTAAAAAATATTATTTGTTATGATTAAATATATACATGCATATATTTAATCAATTTAAATTAATGTTTTAAATCATTAATATTTATAACTTGATATGTTAATTTAAAATTTATATTGATTAATTTCAAGGACTGTTTATTTATAACAAGGATTTGGTATTTAGTTACTCTTAATGATAATTAAGATAGTATTTCAATTAGTATTATTGTTTATTAACAGTTAATTTATCAAAATTTAGGTAATTAAAGTCTATTTTTATTTAAAAGTATATAATTAATTCGATAATTTTGTTAATTTTTATAAATTATTAGTGATACATTAATTCCGATGAATTTTGCGCATCAAAAAAACTAAAAATGGCCATGATCCACCGTCTAATAAGCAATTCCAAAATATTTCTGGTGCACTAAATACTTTAATCATTAAAAATTTTACCAGAAATATAATACCTTGATTAATAAATGAAAGAAATGTAACAATAAAAGATTGTTGCCAAATAGATATATATTTAAAGAAATAAATGTTTCGTGTTGCTAAATATGTAAGTATGCTTAAAGACAAAGAATGTATCCCTAAAGTAGATCCCAAGACGATATCTGTTATTAATCCCAAAATAAATCCAGTACCTATGTTTATTTGATTTGGAAGTATTGTGATCCAATAAATTAATAATATCATTATCCAAGACGGTTGTATCCACCATATTTGTGGGAAAAAAGGAATAATTTGTAACGTAATTGCAACTATAAAGGAACTATACACCATCCATAGTTTATAACTATAAAATTTATGCATTACTTTTATTTTAATATTTTTAGATCTAATGTTTTATTACTGTTTCCAAATTAATATTGCATAACGTAAGCATTGTAATTTAACTGTTGGGTACGCTCGAATGATAGTAAAATCTTTCTCTGGCTTTACCGTTATATTGGATACTATTGCTACTGGATATCCTTCTGGGAATCGACCATCTAATCCAGATGTTACCAATGTATCTCCGATGCATACGTCGAGATTTCCTGGGTATTCTGCACGTAAATCTGTATTATATCCGCAACCCATTAAAATAAAGCGTATATTGTTTCGTTTTATTTGTACAGGTAAAGCATGTGCAGGATTACAAATTAACATAACGCGGCTACTAAATGTATTAGTAGAAACTACTTGTCCTATTATTCCCGTATCAGTGATAACTGGTTGTCCTATATATACATCATCATTCGTTCCTTGACTTATAAGAATTTGATTGTCATATGGATCTGTGTTAACAAAAAGAATTTTGGTAATTACTTTTCGTTTATTATAACATAACGGAGAGTGAAGTAACTCACGTAATTTTTTGTTTTCTTGTTTGTATTGATCTATTAATAATAACTCACTGTTCTTTAAAAATAATTCTTGACGTAATGTATGATTTTCTAATATTAATTTATTAGATTCTTCTAATATTTTTGAAGCATAATCAAATATATAGCGTGGTTTATCGCATAAGAAATAAAATAAATAAATAAAATTTTCTATGTAGTTTTTAAATCGAGGGAACATATTTAATTTTCCATCAGCAATAATTATGATAATAGACATGATGATTGCTAAAAATAAACGTAACTCTAAATAAGGAAATTTATTACTTATAGCTCTATACATAAGATTTCATACCTTAGCTCTAACGACATGTATTAAATATATTTACAAAAGAAATATAATTTTTCATTCATATGATTTTATCAACCGTAAAATATATAATTCTTTCATAGCGCTAAATTATTCCTCACTAAATAAATCTCGACCATGTACATCGATCATATCAAGAGCCTTACCGCCGCCTCGTGCAACACAAGTAAGTGGATCTTCTGCTATTACTACAGGAATACTGGTTTCTTTTATTAATAGACGATCGATATTTTTTAATAATGCTCCTCCGCCAGTTAATACCATACCGTATTCAGAAATGTCAGATGCTAATTCTGGCGGACATTGTTCTAATGCTGCCATAACTGCGCTAACAATACCAGTTAACGGTTCTTGTAATGCTTCTAAAATTTCGTTGTTATTTAATACAAAACTCCGTGGTATACCTTCTGCTAAATTTCGTCCACGTACTTTTATTTCACGTAGTTCATCGTCTAAATATGCAGAACCTATAGTATGTTTTATTCTTTCTGAGGTTACTTCTCCAATTAAGGAACCGTAATGGCGTCGTACATAACTAATGATTGCTTCATCAAATCGGTCACCTCCAATCCTAACGGACGATGAATATACCACTCCGTTAAGTGAAATTACTGCGACTTCGGTAGTGCCTCCTCCAATATCTACTACCATCGATCCAGTAGCTTCTGATACCGGTAATCCTGCCCCAATAGCTGCAGCCATAGGTTCTTCTATTAAAAAAACTTCACGCGCTCCTGCTCCTTGTGCAGATTCACGTATAGCTCTACGTTCAACTTGTGTCGCGCCGACCGGGACACAGACCAATACTCTAGGACTAGGCCTCATGAAACTATTACTGTGCACCTGTTTGATAAAATGTTGTAACATTTTTTCAGTAATAAAAAAGTCAGCTATTACTCCGTCTTTCATAGGACGAATAGCTGCAATGTTTCCTGGGGTGCGTCCTAACATCTGTTTAGCTGCATATCCAACAGCAGCTACACTTTTAGGCATTCCTCCACGATCTTGTCTAATAGCAACAACAGAGGGTTCATTTAAAACAATACCTTGGCCTTTTAAATAGATAAGAGTATTAGCAGTTCCAAGATCAATAGATAGATCACTAGAAAATATACCACGGAATTTTTTAAACATAATAATTGCAAATAATGTTATTAAGTTTTTTTAAATTGTCCATTTGTACAAAGTCTCCTGAAGGATGATGAAAACAAAATAGCCATACAATACTGATAAATATATTTTATGATTTCGTATATAGGGGTATTACATATTATTCAATTTTTTATTTGTTTAAGTATTATGGATAAATATCAGTTATATTGAAATGTGCCATGTTATATGTAATGAACACGTACTACATAATAAATATAATTACATATATATGTATTGTAAATTATGCTGCATAATATTTACAATAGTGTATTAATATTAATTTTAATATATATTAGCTGCAATTAGGATAAGACAACGACTAGTATATATTGAAAATAGTATAGCTTAAGATTATAATCAACGGGATTTTAAAGAATAAGTTTTATTCATGTCATATAATTATATGATAAATGTCATTGTAATTTGATAAACAGTTAAGAATTGATGATCCGTTAATATGTTTGTTAGCGTTGTTAGTATTGTAGTTGTAATACAGCAGATTAAAAATTATTTGATTATATAATAACAATTCTTTCTATAGTACCATTTATGAATAATTGAAAAATAATTTCATATTATATGAATGAACGTTAATTCAAAGTTGCGTATAATATAATTGGTTGCATTAGTTGTGATAATGTATTTTATGTCTATATTTAGTGAGGATATGTGAGTGTAATGGTGAGTAAATTTCGTATTTTGTTAATAAATGGACCCAATCTAAATTTATTAGGAATACGTGAACCACGTATATATGGAGATGAAACTTTATCTGATATTATAGCAAGTTTGTATAAAACATCTAACTCTTTAGGTATGCATATGGATCATTTTCAATCCAATGCAGAACATGAATTGATTAATTATGTACATAAAGGTTTTAATAATGTAGATTTTATAATAATAAATCCTGCAGCTTTTACTCATACCAGCGTAGCGTTACGAGATGCATTTTTGTCTGTAAATATCGCTTTTATAGAAATTCATCTTTCTAACATATATACAAGAGAAAAATTCCGATATCATTCATATTTATCTGATATTGCTCTTGGGGTCATTTGTGGATTTGGAGCAGATGGATATCATTTTGCTTTACATATGGCGTATAAATATTTATCTAAAAAGATTAATAAATAACGTATCAACATAGGTTTTCTATGGATATTCGTAAAATTAAAAAATTAATTGCGTTGGTTGAATCATCTAATGTTTCCAAATTAGAGATTTGTGAAGGAAACAAAATAGTGCGTATTACTCGTTTTGCATCTACCATATCATCTTCTTCAACGTGTTTACCTATTGCAAAGAATTCAGAAAAATCAGTATGTACTTCAGATATAGAAGCTAACTACAACAAAGATATTAAATTAATAGACAACGGACATGTTATACGTTCTCCAATGGTAGGTATTTTTTATATTACTCCTAGTTCAGATTCTAATCCATTTATATCAATAGGACAGACAGTTGAAGTTGGAGATACTTTATGTATTGTTGAAGCCATGAAAGTTATGAATCAAATTCAATCAGATAAATCAGGTATAGTAAAAGCAATTTTACTTGACAATGGTCAACCAGTTGAATTTAATGAACCGTTACTTATCATCGAATAACGAGAATAAAATGTTAGAGAAAATTGTCATTGCAAATCGAGGAGAAATAGCACTGCGCATCTTACGTGCGTGTAAGGAATTAGGAATAAAGACGGTGGCTGTATATTCAACTATAGATCGTGATTTAAAACATGTGCTTTTAGCAGATGAAACTATTTGTATAGGCCCTCCGCCTGCAATGTATAGTTATTTAAATATTCCAGCTATTATTTCAGCTGCAGAAATTACTGGATCATCGGGAATTCATCCTGGTTATGGATTTTTGTCAGAAGATGCTAATTTTGCAGAACAAGTAGAGCGTTCCGGTTTTGTTTTTATCGGGCCATGTGCAGAAACTATTCGTTTAATGGGAAATAAAATATCTGCTATAGATATTATGAAAAAATCAGGAATAATGACTGTTCCAGGTTGGAGTTATGAACTTAATAAGAATATAAATGATAACGTTTCTAATTTTTCATATCAGAATTTACATATTAATTATCCAATTATTATAAAATCTGCTTATGGAGGAGGAGGCCGCGGAATGTGTGTAGTTAGAAAGGAATCAGATTTACAGAATGCTATACGTATGATGCGATCAGAATCAAAAAATATATTTAATAATGATACTATTTATTTAGAGAAATATTTGGAAAATCCAAGACATATAGAGATACAGATTTTATCTGATGGCAAAGGAAATATAATTTATTTGACAGAACGTGATTGTTCTATACAAAGGAGATGTCAAAAAATAGTAGAGGAAACTCCTGCATTAGGTATTAACTCTGAAATGCGACAATATATAGGAGAAAGTTGCGTGCAGGTTTGTTATAATATTGGATATCGGGGAGTAGGTACATTTGAGTTTTTATATGAAAATGATGAATTCTTTTTCATAGAAATGAATACTCGTATTCAAGTTGAACATCCGATTACAGAAATGGTTACTGGAATAGATCTCATTAAAGAGCAATTAAAAATTGCTTCTGGGTATTCGTTAGATATTAAACAACATACTGTTAAATCCGTAGGACATGCTATAGAATGTCGTATAAATGCTGAAGATTCTCATAGTTTTGTACCTAGTTCGGGACGAATTACTAGGTTTCATGCGCCTGGAGGATTAGGTGTACGCTGGGAATCTCATATTTATTCTGGATACTCAGTGCCGTCTTATTATGATTCAATGATAGGAAAATTAATTTGCTTTGGAGAAACGCGCGATATAGCCGTTGCTCGTATGAAAAATGCATTATCAGAATTAATTATTGATGGTATTAATACTAATATTGAATTACAATTGAGAATTGTGACTGACGAAGTATTTCAAAAAGGTAATAATATAAACGTTCATTATTTAGAAAATAAATTAAATATATAGATAGATATGAGATCAGTAAGATATAGTCTATGTAAGTAAATATTGGTTTTAATTGTAAATAAAGAAGGATGTGTGTTATCCATTGAGTCTTTGAGTGTAGAGGATAATATAATTAAATAAATCAAATAAAATACTAAGAAAGGGATTATAAACTGGGTTATATTATTTTTATATTTTTATGTATTCTTATTATGTTAGGTAGGAATGCTAAGCTCTCTATGATCCAGGTTGCAATACTTTTTTCGGGTCTTTTCTTTGTTTCTTTTCCGCTGCATACCAATACGTTGGTCCCAATACCTGCTGATTGTCCTGCTAACATATCGTTTTCAGTGTCTCCTACCATATAAGAATTAGTCATATTGATATTAAAACGTTGTTTTGCATCTAATAACATGCCTGGGTTAGGCTTGCGGCATAAACAGGTCTGTTTAAACTTTTTTACTATTCCTTTTGAATGATGCGGGCAAAAATAAATAGCGTCTATATGTACATGACATAATTTCAGATAAAAAATCATCCATTTTGTCAACAATAAGAAGTCGTTTTTAGTAAATAAACCCCGTGCTATTCCAGATTGGTTAGTGACTATAATTAAAAAAAAATTCATTTTTTTTAAAATTATCATTGCATCTATAACATTTTCAATGAAAAAAAAATTATTAATATTATGCACATAACTTTTATCTACATTAATTGTACCGTCTCGGTCCATAAATATAGCATTATTCATATTCATGTTGTATATATATTGTGTAGTTACAAATGTGTATCTAATAAATATTGTTAAAAAATTTATATTATTCTAATTCTAACGTATAATCATGTATTCTACTTTAGATTGATGGGCAACATGATATGGTATACAAATATTTTACTTTTATTACAAGTATATTGTTATATTTATCTTATAAAATAGTAAAATTTTATAACCAAACGTTATGGTATATATATAAATATATTAAATTTTTTATTATTTGTTGTTATTAATAATGATAATAAAATCTTTCATATTAGGCAATGATAATGCGTACCAGTCAATATTTATTAGCTACTCTTAAAGAAGCACCTAAAAGTTGTAAAGCAATTAGTCACCAATTAATGTTACGAGCTGGATTAATTCGTCAAGTGTCATCTGGTCTTTATACTTGGTTGCCAACTGGACTACGTGTATTACGAAGAATAGAAAATATTATTCGAGAAGAAATGAGTAAAATTGGTGCCATTGAAATATCTATGCCAATAGTTCAACCCGCAAAATTATGGAAAAAAAGCGGTCGTTGGATAGAGTACGGCACAGAATTATTACGTTTTAAAAATCGTAATCACCGAGAATTTGTATTAAGTCCAACTCATGAGGAAATGATTTCTGAAATTATTTGTAAAGAAATAATGTTTTATAAACAGTTTCCATTAAATGTATATCAAATTCATACTAAGTATCGAGATGAAGCGCGTCCTAGAGCTGGAATAATACGTGCTAGAGAATTTATTATGAAAGATGGATATTCTTTTCATGTAAGTCAAGAATCCCTTCAAAGTACATATAATAACATGTACCAAATATATCATACTATTTTTAATCGAATTGGATTAAGTTTTTGTGTTGTTCAAGCTGAATCTGGCAGGATCGGAGGAAGATTATCTCATGAGTTTCAGGCATATTCTGAAAATGGTGAAGATAATATAGCAGTACCTATAATACTGAACAATTCAGGTGATTTTAAGCTAAAGGGTAATGCTTCTCCTATTAAAATACAAGCAAAAATAGCTATAGAAACTATGCGGTTAATAGAAGCTCCTCATGTCAGATCTGTAGAAGAATTAATCAATCAATTTGATTTGTCTATACATCAAGTTGTAAAAACGATAATTGTACGTGTTAAAAATAAATATGTAAATAATTCTTGTTCTTTGTTAGGATTAGTAATTCGAGCTGATCATCAGATTAGTTCTAAAAAAGTTGCGATGATTCCAGAAATATCAATTCCTTTATCTTATATAGATCCAAAAGATATTCATGTACTTACTGGGGCGCATCCCAATTTATTGGGACCGATTAATTTATCTATACCATATATTGTAGATTACAATGTAGCTATAATGAGTGATTTTGTCGCTGGATCCGACGTGAGCGGTAAATATTTTTTTGGAGTTAATTGGAATCGTGATATACCTCTTCCAAAAGTAGCAGATTTACATGTAGTATCTCCTAATAATTTATATGTTAATGATGATAATATGTTATTGATTCATAACTGTATTGAGATAGGCCATATTTTTCAATTAGGACAAAAATACTCAAAATTAGGTCTCAATTATATAAAAAAAAATAATAAACATAATTTAATAGTAGAAATGGGTTGTTATGGGATAGGGATTACTCGTATTATTGCTGTGATTATTGAACAAAATCATGATAAAAACGGAATTTTATGGCCAGATGCTATAGCTCCATTTAGGTTAGCGATTATACCGATTGATATGCACCGTTCTGTTAATGTAAGAAATATTACAGAAAAAATTTATAAGCAACTTTTATTTGCTATAGGGGCGGATATATTAGTGGATGATCGAAAAGAATATCCAGGAACAATGTTTGCTGATATAGATTTGATTGGAATACCACATGTTATCATTATTAGTGATCGTTGTTTAGTTAATCAAGAAGTAGAATATAAATACCGTAAAAAAAATGAGATTAAAAAAATTAAACTTGAAACATTAATACAATATATGGTTAAAAAAATTGTTTGCTCATGAATTTTTTATGAAGTCTTAATAAGAAAGTAGTATTTGTGTTGAAATTAAATTTTTAATCAATATTAAAGAAACATGTATACATGATACTGGTAATTTAGGTTATATCCGGTAATTTATATTTTTAATAAATAAATAAGTTTTAGTATTCTGTGTTTAGGATTTATTATTTTCATTATAATAGTAATAATTCATCTTATTTAAGATAGTAACTGATACTATTCCTAAAAATTTTATAAGAAACAATGTCTTCTTGTAACCAAGATATTTTCCATAATACAGTATTATTTTTGTTTGCAATATTTCCGTTTTTAGTAATGAATACCCCTATGGCAGTGATTAAGGTTTTATTATAAAACAATAAAGGAATGCGACTTCTTAACCATGGAGGTATTTTTAATTCTTGCCAAATTTTTTTTAAACACCGACCATGATTTCTACCTATAATATGTAATAATCCGTCTATATGTCCAAAAATAATTGATATTTCTTCATCAGATTTTGGAGCTTGAACAAAACAATGTGTTAATATTTTTTTAGAGTTTTCAAGAGTATTAGAAGTATTTAATGGAAAATTTATGTTTGAATGAGGCTCCAATATATTTTTAGATAAAGATTTATTAATTTCTAATGGTTGATATACTAACGTGCCTAAGTTATGTGGTAGTAGTATTGTGTTATGTATTATTTTCCAAGATAATTTAATTTTATTTAAAGAATATTTCATACTTATTGGTAAAATATATAACTTTTCTCGAAAGCGACGACATAAGCATGTATCTAATTGTAATATTGGAGTCGCATCTTTTCGGCTTAATACTACTTCTTTCCAAATGCGATTTATAAGTTGATAAGAAGGCATGTTTATAGAAAAATTAGCTAACCAACGACGTAGTAAAGCTTGCCTTTTTGGTATACTGCATCTGAATAATGGTCTAAATAATAAAGAAGAATCTGATATGTCAATTAATTTCTGCAAAAATTCTGACAACAATTCATTTAATAAATTTTCTTGATCTCTACACAATTGTGCTGTACGAGCAACAACTTGATTAAAATGAGGCCAACGTTGATATAGTGATGGTAAAATTTTTATACGTAAAAAATTACGGTCAAAACGCATATCAGTATTAGTGTCGTCTTCAATCCAAGTAAGGTTTTTTTTATAAGCATATATTTCTAATTGTTCACGAGAACAACCTAATAAAGGCCTTAATAATTTATGTTTATTAGCATATACAGCATTTTTGGCTATTCCACTTAACCCAGCCGGACCACTTCCTCTTTTTAATGCAAGGAATAAACTTTCTACTTGATCGTTCATGTGATGTGCAGTTAAAAGTGTTTCTTCTGAATTTAAATGATTATATAAATTTTTATAACGAAGATTTCGTGCTAATGCTTCTATATTTCGTTGTTTATTTTCTGAACTATAACAATTAATATAAATTATAGAAAAAGGTATGTTTCGTTTTTTACATTGTTCAGAGCAATGGTTGGCCCAATTGTTAGCAGAATTACTAATACCATGATGTACATAAATCGCTCTAAAAATTAGTGGAGACGACGTTAAGTTGTTAGTACTGTTTTTTAATGTTGTTAAAATATCTAGAAGTACTGTAGAATCTAGACCTCCACTGTAAGATAACAGTAATTTTTTATGCCCTATAAGACAATTAGTTACTTTATGATATAGTTCATAACTTTCTGGAAATATATTTATTGCAAACATAATTTTTATTAATATAGATTATATAAAATAGTGGTGATTTAATAAATCTAATAATGTGAATATATTAAACATTTAATATCTGATTAATAGTGTATATATTATGTATATGTATAATCATTTTTAACGGTGTTATTATTTAAAAATTAGCAATATCCGTAATGCATTAATCTATCATATCGTCGATTTAATAAGTCTTTTTCTTTAAAAGAATCTAATTCGGTTAAATCTAATAATAATTGTGTTTTTAATGAAATAGATGTAGCTAGTATATCTCTATGCGCCCCTCCTAATGGTTCAGGGATCACACTGTCGATTAGTTTAAGTTCTTTTAGTCGGAAAGCAGTAATACCCATTGCTTCGGCAGCAATAGGGGCTTTTTTAACATTTTTCCATAAGATCGATGCGCATCCTTCTGGGGAAATTACAGAATATGTACTGTATTGCAACATATTTACTTTATCTCCAATACTGATGGCTAGAGCTCCTCCAGACCCGCCTTCTCCGATTACAGTACAAATAATTGGTATTTTTAATATTGACATTGTACGTAAATTTTTAGCTATTGCTGCAGACTGGCCGCGTTTTTCTGCTCCTATTCCAGGATAGGCGCCTGGGGTGTCTATAAAAGTAATGAGGGGGATTTTAAATCGTTCTGCCATTTTCATAATACGTAGCGCTTTTCGATACCCTTCTGGGGCAGGCATACCAAAGTTTCGTTTAATTTTTTCTTTAGTATCGCGACCTTTTTGATGTCCAATAATCATGACGGGACGAGAATCGAGCCTTGCTATTCCTCCTATAATAGCTTTATCATCTGCATACACTCTATCACCAGATAATTCATCAAAATCATTAAATATATGTTCTATGTAATCTAAGCTATATGGACGGTTGGGATGTCGTGCTAGCTGGGCAATTTGCCAAGAATTTAAGTTAGAAAAAATTTTTTGAGTAAGATCAATTTTTTTTGAACGAAGACGGTTAATCTCTTCATTAATATTTATTTCTAATTTTTTATTTGGATGTGCTATAGATTCTAAAGAATTAATTTTTTCTTCTAAATCTAGAAGAGGTTTTTCAAAATCAATGAAATTTAAACCCATAAGATTCCTGTTCTTAAGTTAATGTAATTCTAATTTGATTTGTTTATCTCCAACAAGATTACGTAGATCATTTAGTAATTGATTAGTTAGGGTAATATACCATGTTTCCCCACAATGTAATCTTATTTGTATGCCATTTTTTTGATAAAAAAAATATATTGGTAAAGTTCCAAATTTATTTTTTTTTAAAAAAATACGGATATTAGTTAATAATTGGTCATCAACTTGTTTATCATTTAATGTAATAGATAAACTGCGCGCATGTTTTTTATAAATATCATTTATATCTTTTAATCTTTGTACGATTATTTTAAAACGGTTGTGTATCTTATCAATACTTGTTATTCCTGTAACAAATAAAAAATTGTTTTCTTTTAAACAATATTGATATTTATTAATTAATTTGTCAAATATCATTATTTCTAATCGGCCTGAATAATCTTCTATAATACAAAATACAATATGTTTACTTTGTTTATTTAATTTTGTTCTCATTGATATAATTAAACCAAAAACATGTATAACTTTATTATTTTTTTCTAGCAAAACATCTTTTATTTTGACGGAATTAGGTATACAGTGTTTTATCATTCTTGTGTATTCAACAGTAGGATGATTAGTCAAATATAACCCAAGAGTTTCTTTTTCTTTTTTTAGTAACAATTGACTAGACCACTGCGGTATGGTTTGACTATGTGCAGATACTGTCTTAGGACTTGTATCTAAATATATTTCGAATATATCTGTTTGTCCGCTATATTTATTTTTAATATTTTGATGTACGTTTTTTAGTACATCATTAAGGGATGCTATTAGTTTTGCGCGATGTATTCCAAAAGAATCAAAGGCTCCAGAGAGAATTAATTTTTCAATTATACGATGATTTATTTTTGTGTTATCAACGCGTATACAGAAATCGAATAATCCTATAAACTCACCATCTTGCTTACGAGATGTTATTATTGCTTCTATAGAAGCTTTTCCTATTCCTTTTATAGCTCCAAATCCATAGACAATTTTTTTATTTTCGTTGACGTAAAAATAATATTGACTAGTATTGATATTTGGTGGTAGGACCGTGAGGTCCATGTTTTTACATTCATTTATTAGATGCGCTATTTTGTTTAAATTGTCCATATCGGAACTTAATGCTGCTGCCATAAATTCAGAAGGATGGTGTGTTTTTAACCATAATGTTTGATAAGATATTAAGGCATATGCGGCAGAATGAGATTTATTAAATCCATAACCAGCAAATTTTTCTACAAGATCAAAAATCTTCGTTGATAATGTAGTATCAACTCCATTTTTTATAGCACCTGAATTGAAAAAAGAACGTTGTTTAGCCATATCTTCTGGTTTTTTTTTACCAATAGCACGTCTTAGTATATCTGCTTGTCCTAGCGTATAGCCTGATAATACTTGTGCTATTTGCATTACTTGTTCTTGATATAGAATAATTCCGTAAGTTGATTCTAATACTGGACGTAGAGATTCATGTTGCCATTTAGAATCAGGATAAGAAATAGTTTCATATCCGTGTTTTCTGTTAATAAAATTATCTACCATACCTGATTGTAATGGCCCAGGTCTAAATAATGCAATTAATGCTATTAAATCTTCAAAACAATCTGGTTTTAATTGTTTAATTAATTCTTTTATACCGTGTGATTCTAGCTGAAATATTGCAGTAGTTTCTGAAGATTGAAGCATATGAAAGCTTTTTTGATCATCTAATGATATTGAATGTATATCAATAGGAGGAATACCATGTTTAAGATGCGTATTATTAATCATTTTTAATGCACGATTAATAATAGTTAAGGTACGCAAACCAAGAAAATCAAATTTTATTAAACCAATACGTTCAATGTCATCTTTATCAAATTGAGTCATTGAGCGCATATTGTCGTTGTCATAATATAAAGGAGAAAAATCGGTAATTTTTGTTGGTGCGATTACCACTCCTCCTGCATGTTTGCTAACGTTTCTAACAATACCTTCTAATTGACGAGCCATATCTATTAGTGTTTTGATATCTTCATTATTCTTATAAAGCAATTTAAGTTGAGGTTCAATAGAGAAAGCTTTTTTAAGTGTTATTCCGGGTTCTAATGGAATTAATTTAGCAATACGATTAATAAATGCGTAAGGATGACCCAATACACGTCCTACATCGCGAACTACTGCTTTAGCTGCCATGGTCCCAAACGTAATGATTTGAGATACAGAATCTAATCCATAAGTTTTTGAGACATGGTCAATTACTGAGTCACGGCGTTCCATACAAAAATCAATATCTAGATCAGGCATAGATATACGTTCTGGATTAAGAAAACGTTCGAACAGTAAATCAAATTTCAGCGGATCAAGTTCTGTAATTTTTAAAGCATAGGCTACTAATGAACTAGCCCCAGATCCTCTTCCGGGGCCTACTGGAATGTCATTGTTTTTAGCCCATTTAATAAATTCCATAACGATTAAAAAATAACTGGGGAAGTCCATATTATTAATTACTTGTAATTCATGTATTAATCGCAAATCATATGGTTTGCGATTAATAAGACGTTCTTCAGATTTTGGAAATAAAAAAATCAAGCGTTCTTCTAATCCCTTTTTTGCGTGCATGATAAGAAAGTCTTTAGCCGACATAGATCCAGTAGGAAATTGTGGTAAAAAAGATTTATCTAAATTAATAGTAAAATTACATCTGTAAGCAATTTCTACACTATTTGTTAAGGATTCTGGTATATCAGAAAACAAGTCACACATCTCTTGTTCATTTTTCATAAATTGCTGTGTACTATATTTGTGCGATTGTTTAGTTTTATCTAGCGTGGTACCATCATGTATCGCTACACGAATTTCGTGTGCTAAAAAATCTTTTTTGTTAAGAAAACGTACATCATTTGTGGCTACTATCGGCAATCCTTTGAGCGTTGATAGTTCTATAGCTAATTGTAAGTAAGATTCTTCATTTTTACGGTCAGTTCGTACCAATTCTAAATAATATCTATTTGGGAAATATTTTGTATAAAACCATATACATTTCTCTATCTGCGATTTTTTATTTTTTAGTAAATATCTGCCAATATCTCCTTTATGTCCTCCAGATAGGATAATTAAACCATTATTATATTCTATGAACCAATGGCGTTTAATCATGGGAGTAATATCATTGCTTTTATTTTTATATGCTTTTGAAATGAGCATAATTAAATTGTAATAACCTTGTTGATTAGTTACTAAACATGTTAACCTGCTAGGTTCGTTACCGATGACGGCATCTTGTACTAAAAAATCAGCCCCAATAATTGGTTTAATGCCTGCTTTATAAGCGTAATCGTAGAATTTGATAAATCCAAATAGATTATTAAAATCAGTAAGAGCTAATGCAGGCATCTTAAGGACTGCTGCTTTTTTTATCAATTTATCTACTGTAGCTAACCCATCAATCATGGAGTAATCGCTATGTACATGTAAATGAATAAAGCGTGGTTTTATCATAGTTCAGAAAATTATAATCAATAATATATATTTGATTTATCTGAATAAAAGTTATTTATTGATGTGAAAAAATTTTATGTTTTATAGGAGCAAAACTTTTTCGATGATGTGATATAGGACCATATAATTCTAATTGATTTAGGTGAAAAGCAGTAGGATATCCTTTGTTTTGAGCGAATCCATATTTTGGATATTGTATATCTAACATAACCATGTCCTGGTCACGAGTAACTTTAGCTATAATAGAAGCTGCGCTTATAATTGGGATTCTAGAATCTCCTTTTTTAAAACACTGATAAGGTGTTTCTACAAACCTTGGAGCATGATTCCCATCTATTAGAATCAAATCTGGTGTGATAGATAAATTTTGTACTGCTCGTTTCATTGCTAATAATCGAGCTTGTAAAATGTTAAAGCGATCAATTTCTGCGACGTTAGCCGATCCAATACCCCAATCTAATGAATTTTGTATAATATTTTTATATAGATTAAATCGCTTATTGTTACTTAATTTTTTAGAATCAGCTAATCCAAAAACTGGTTGTGTTGGGTGTAATATCACGGCTGCAGCTATTACTGATCCAGCTAATGATCCGCATCCTGCTTCATCTACGCCTGCAATTAATTTTGATTTTTTTGATAAATAGTATTTTTGATGTTTCATGAAATTTTTTATACCTATGTGTTTAATAATATTCTTATCACTTAATTAATTTCAAAACAGCATGAGCCGCTCGATCATCTGCATTATATTTAATGCTGTAATGTAATTGTCTAAATTTTTTTAGTAACATCATACGTTGATTGTCATTATAATTTAATACATTAATTAATGTTTGCGCTAAATTTTTAGGGAGACAGTCGTTTTGAATAAATTCTTTTACTAATTCATGCCCTGCTAATAAATTAGGTAATGATATCCAGGGGGTATTTATTAAATATTTAGCTAACATAAACGTTAGAGGATTCATTCGATAAGCGACAACCATTGGACATTTGACTAGCATGCATTCTAAAGTTGCTGTCCCGGCGGTTACCAAAGAAATATCTGCTGCCATTATTATTTCCCATGTTGTTTTGCTATGTAGTATACGATATTTAACCGATTTTGATGCAAACTTAATAAATTGTTTGATAGATACTTGATTAGCTAATGGTACTAAAATTTCGAGACTAGGAAAATGATTTTTTAACAATTCAGCACATGCTAAAAAGTCATGAGTTAACATTTTAATTTCTCTGATTCTACTGCCTGGTAATAATGCTAAACAATATATGTCGCGCGGAATGCCTAATTTTTGACGGGCAGAAGTTTTATCTGGATTGAGTGGTATTTGATCTGCTAATGGATGTCCAATAAATTGACATGGTATATTAAAACGATCGTATATTTTTTTTTCAAATGGGAAAATAGTTAAAATATTATCGGTAGCTTTTTTAAGCGTAAAAATACGGTTTTTTCTCCATGCCCATACTGATGGACTAACATAATGAATTGTATGAATTCCATGTTTTTTCAAACGAGTTTCTAATGAAATATTGAAATCTGGAGAATCAATACCGATAAAAACATCTGGTTGTAAGTTAATAAATCTACGAATTAAATTTCTACGAATATATGCTAATCGTGGTAGTTTCATAATAACTTCAGCGAAGCCCATAACTGATAGTTCTTCTATATTATACCAAGATTTCATATGCGCAGATTGCATACAAGACCCACCAATTCCAAAAAAACATACTTTTTTTAGATGTTTTCTTAATGCTCGAATTAATCCTGCTCCTAACATATCTCCAGAAACTTCTCCTGCTACTATACCTATAATAATAGTGCGATGGCTCATAGACATTATTAACGAATAATTCCTCTTTGAGAATGTATTAAAAAATCTACAAATTTATTGATGATGGGGTGTTCAATGGCTAATAGTTTTAAAGCTATTTTGGCTGATTCAATAGTTTTGTTGCTACGATATAGGATTTTATAAGCATCTCTAATAGCGTGTACGGAAGAACGGCTGAAACCTCGTCGTTTTAAACCTTCAATATTTAATCCAAAAGGCGTCGCGTGATTGCCTTGAGCTATTATGAATGGGGGTATATCTTGAACTACGCCAGAACATCCACCAATCATAACATGAGTTCCAATAAGGCAAAATTGATGGACTGCGGTCATCCCTCCGATGATGGCATGATCATCTACTCTTACATGACCGCCTAAAGTAACGTTATTGGCCATGACACAATGATCTCCTATTATACAATCATGGGCAATGTGTACATTGATCATGAATAAATTACCACTTCCTATTTTAGTAATCTGTTTCCCTTGTATAGTACCGCGGTGAATAGTAACGTTTTCTCTAATTTTGTTATAATGACCAATTTCTATGCGAGTGGGCTCTTTTGCATATTTTAAATCTTGATTTATTTCTCCAAGAGAAGCAAATTGATAGATTTGATTGTTTTCTCCAATTTGAGTAATTCCGTTGATTACAATATGAGATTTTAGTACAGTTCGTGCTCCTATTTCAACTTGTGCTCCAATAAAACAAAATGGCCCAATATACACATCATCGTGGATGATTGCTCCTTTTTCTATGATAGAACTAGGATGTATAATGGCAGATTGGTTAATCATCAGTTTAAATTTCCTTTCTGCGAGCACACATCATTGATGCTTCGCAAGCCATTTCTTTGTTTACTGTAGCAATTCCTTTAAATCGTGCAATACCGCGTCTTTCTTTAATAAATTCAACATCAAGGATCATTTGATCACCGGGTTGTACTGGGCGCTTAAATCGAGCTGAATCGATAGCAGCAAAATAATATAATTCTCCTGGAGCTAATTTGCCTGTACTTTTAAAGGCTAAAATACCTGTAGCTTGAGCCATGGCTTCTAAAATTAATACTCCAGGGAAAATAGGTTTTCCTGGGAAATGACCCTGAAAAAATGGTTCATTAAAAGAAACATTTTTTACTGCTCTTAAAAATTTTCCTTTTTCAAAATTTAGTACACGATCAACTAGTAAAAATGGGAATCGATGTGGTAAAAGTTCTAAAACTTCTTCAATATGCAAAACACAAGTATCAGTGATCAAGATTTTTATTCCTGTTTAAGATAAAAGTCGCATTCATAACGTTTATCCTGTTCATCCTAACAGGATAAAGAACAAACTGCCCTAATTATCTTAAAAAATTATAGGCACAGTAGCTTTTTTAGTTTTTGTTCTATGGTTTTTATACGTTTGTTTATACTACTAATTCGCATGATTAATGCGGCAGTTTTCCACCACATTGTATTTGGCTGAACAGGAATACCTGATGAATAAATACCAGGTTGTGTTATTGGTTTCATTACCATACCCATTCCAGTTACTGTAACTTTGTCACAAATATTAATATGACCATTGATTACACTAGCTCCACCTATCATACAGTATCGTCCTATAGTTAAACTTCCTGCCATGATAACACCGCCTGCTATCGCTGTATGTGCACCAATTACAACATTATGTGCAATTTGACACTGGTTATCGATAATCACTCCGTTTTCAATTGTAGTATCATCTAATGTCCCGCGATCAATGGTAGTACAAGCGCCTATTTCTACATTATTTCCAATTTTAACTTTTCCTAAATGAGGAATTTTAACCCAAACACCGTGGTCATTAATATATCCAAATCCATCAGAACCAATTATAGTTCCAGACTGTATCGAACAACATTCACCAATTTCTACTTCGTGGCATATAGTAACATTAGCCCACAACCGTGTGCCTGTTCCTATTTTCGTTTTTTTTCCTATAAAACTACCAGGTCCAATTATTACATCGTCACCTAAAATTACTCCGGATTCTATAACTGTATTAGCGCCGATTCCTATTCTTTTTCCTAATATCGCATCCGAGGCAATAATTACCCCGGATGCGATATTTTTAGTTGGTTTAGGAGCATTATCCATTAATTGTGCAATTTTGATATATGCAAGATACGGATCTTTTACTACTAATGCCGCAACTCTACAGAAAACTAAATTATTTTTAGATAATATTACTGCTGAAGCACGACAAGAACTTAATTGATTTAAAAATCTTTGATCTTTTAAAAAAGTTATATGCCCTATTTGTGCATTATTTATAGAAGCAATACCAGTAATAATTATATTTTTATCACCATATAATTTAGCCCCTAACTGTAGCGCTAAGTCAGATAGTCGCATTTCAATCATAATTTACCCAACTTGTTTCATTACGGAATTAGTAATATCTGTAATATGAGCGTTATAATACACTATAGCATTAGTATCTATTACTATGTCATAATTTTCTTTTTTAGCTACATTAGATACTACATTCTGAATTATATTAAGAATTTTATCCCTTTCTTCTGTTTGACGCGAATGATTTTCTTGTTGAAATTCTTTAGCTTTATTAGAAAATATTTCGCGTTGATTTATTAATGATTTTTCTAATTCATTACGTTCAATTGCTTGCATAGTAGCGCCATCTTGTTGTAATGTTTGTATTTTTATTTGCAAATCATGCTCCATCTTTTCTAATTCGGTAGCACGATCTTTGAATTCATATTCAAGTTGTTTAATTATTTTTGCACGCTGTGAAGATTGTTGAAAGATATTGGAAATATTAACTATCGCAATTTTATTTGCAGCACCAACGGGATTAATTTGTATGATCCAAATAATTATACTTAACATATATGTCCACTTTTTCACTGTAAACCTCTTAGTTTAATAAAATACAAAAAATTTATTATTTTGATTATAATATTTATTGTGTTTGTACAATATATAAATTTACCATGTTTTTCCAATACTAAATTGAAATGGTTCTTTTATATCTCCAAAGTACTTTTTTATTACTTTTGAATAAGAAAAAATTATCGGTCCAACTGGAGACATCCATTTCAATGCCATACCACCAGACATACGAATATTACTTGGAATACTATAATCTACAATACCAGCTCTTTGTGTTGCTTCTGTATTTTTCCAAAACGTATCCCATACAGTACCTGTGTCTAAGAAGAGAGAAATACGTGCTGTATCAGAGTATTGTACATCAAAAAATGTAATAGGAATAATCAACTCGGTTTTAAAAAGAGTCATCGCATTTCCACCAACAGAATCCTGAGAGTTTTGTATTGAGCACATAGAATAGTTTTTTTCAGGGTAGTTACAATGATAATATGCAGCTTTTGGACCTATACTATTTAATCTAAATCCACGTATTGTTCCAATACCTCCAGCGTAAAAATTATCATAGAAAGGACTTTCTTTTCTATTCATGCTTCCCGCATAACCAGCATGTATGGAGCTCATTAATATCCAATTACAATTTTGATCTAAAGGTATATATTTTTTGCTATTAATTATAATTTTATAATATTGATTCTCAGAACCAGGTAATGCCAACGTACTGGATACATTAATGTGTGCACCATTCGTAGGAAAATAGGCGTGATTAGTGTTGTTAAAAGTCCATCCTGAGGCTAATAAAAAATCATTTGTATTAAAATTGATAGTGTTATCGAAAATTTTATTATTAGTTGGAGTTTTTGGATGAATTTTTGTAGATTTTAGATAACGACATATGGCTACTTGAGGGGCTATTTTACTTAGATGATTAGATGCATAGTTTAATCCTATATTAAATGTGTTGTATTTAATAATTGGATATAAATAATTAATATTAATTCCACAATTTTTTAAATTATAATCTGATAAACCCGTATGATTCGTATTTAAATTATTATGAAATATTTTTCCACCTATGCTAATATTGTTAATGTTACAGTAAGGTTTTAAAGCTGATATTTCAAAATAAGTTTGATAATGATTTTTAGTACTGGCAATAGATATAGCATTTCCCGAACCTAATATATTTTCTTGATACATTCCAAACTGTAAATTCATACCGCTTTCTGTTCCAAATCCGACACTTAAATTTAGATTACCAGTATTGTGTTCTTCAATTTTATAAATAATATCAATTTGATTTAATGTATTCGGAACATACTCAATATGAGTATTTACAGTTTTAAAGTAACCAAGGCGTTTAAGTCGGTTTTGATCTTGAATGATACGGGTATAATCTAATTGCGTTTGTTCTAATTGATGTATTTCTCTTCGAATTACTTCATCTTTAGTAATGTTGTTACCTTCGCAGCGTATTTCACGCACATAAAAATGATGTCCTACATCAACATATATACATAATTTTATTTTTTTATTGTTGTCATCGATTTTGGGATTTATTGATATGATAGGTTGAATATAACCATTTTTGCTTAGCAAATATCGTATTTTATATTCTATTTCTTGAATTTGATTATGATTATATAGTTCTCCAGAAGAAATTTTAATATATTCTTTAATATTATAGAAATAATCTAATATATTTCCATATAATTCTAAAGAATCAAATGAATATTGCATACCTTCAGTAATATATAAAGATAGGTAAATATTTTTTTTATCTGGTGTAAAATCAATTTGTGTTTCATCGATATGAAATTTGGCGTAACCATGGTTTACATAAAAATTATATAGCGCATCTAAATCATGAAATAATTTTTGTTTTTGATATCTCTGACAAGATAATATGTTCCACCATTTAATTTTTCTATATAACTTAAATTGTGATAACAGTTGTTTTGTATGGAATACATGATTACCAAAAATATTGATTTGTTGCACTTTAGCGGTTTTACCTTCGGTAAATATTATTTGTAAATCAACCCGGTTTCTTGATAGTGGTATAGCTACAGTTTTGATTGTGGCTGTAAATTTACCGAAGTTACGGTATAAGTTTTCCAATTCTTTTTTTACTTCAAAGATATAAAATTCATTAAATAGTTGGTCTGGTTGTATTTTTTTTTCATTTAATATATTTTTTATTACATCTTCTTTAATTATTTTATTTCCATAAAAATTAATGCTATTAATAATTGGGCGTTCCTTTACTCGAATTATAATCATTCCTTTTTCATCGTTAGATATGTTAATTTCTTCAAAATATCCTGTAGAAAATAGTGTTTTAATACTATTTGCAATATCTTCATCATTAATAATAGCTCCAATTTTTAAAGGTAAATTAAACAATACTGTATCTGAAGAAATTCTTTTTAATCCATCAAAATAAATTTTGTTTACGCTGCAATCAGCATTGCACGCTATGTCACTCATCACCAATAATAATACTATAAGTATTTTTTTCATCACATTATTATTATTTAAATCTTTTTGATTTAATTATATTTTTTATTACCATAATCTGGATATATCGTTGAAACATGCTAAGCACATTATTATTATGAGCATAATAGATCCTATGATGTAACCAAAATTTTGTATTTTTTTTGATATTGCTTTTCCTTTTATTTTTTCTATTATAAAAAAGAACAGGTACCCACCATCTAGTGTTGGAAAAGGTAATAAATTGACAATTCCTAAATTGATACTGATTAATGATAAAAACATGAGATAGTAAATTAGTCCGGATTGAGCTGATTCTCCCGCTCCTTTTGCTATTGCTATTGGCCCTCCAAGGTGGGTTATTTTAATATCTCCAATAATCAATTTTAATAATGTGTTAGTTGTTAGGCATATTAATGTCCAAGTTTTTTTGAAGGCCTGTAGTATAGCTGCATGCAAGCTATATTGATGGATTGTATAATATTTTGTTGGAGTGTCACTAATAATCTTTGGTAAAACACCTATAATATTTTCTACTTTATCAGAATGGATCAGATTTTTTTTGTTTGGTGTTAAATTTAAATTTATTATTTTATTTTCCCGTTCTACAGAAATTTTAAAATTTTTTCCTGGGTTATTTTTAATAGCTGTGGTCACTGATTCCCAGTGATGTATTAATTGATCGTCAATCGATATGATCTTATCTCCAATTTTTAAGCCAGCTTGTTGTGCGGCAGAATCAGGTTGTATCCTGGACAGGATTGGGACAATGTTTGTATTAAAAGGAAGAATACCTAATGTTATTATGGGGTCTTTAGGATTATCAAGATTATTAAACCAGTTATGAGATAAATTAATGGTATAGGTTTTAATGCACATATCATTTATTGATGTTGTAGAGATAATAAGTTTTTCTTTACCTATGCTATTAAAAATTTCTAATCGGACTGAATTCCAATTATGTGTTTTAATATTGTTAATTGATGTAATTTCTACATCAGACTGTATACCCGATTGAGCAATAATGGAATCGGGTATGATAGAATATATTATTGGCTTATGTACAGGTATTCCTATCATAAAAATTATTACATATGATAAAATGGAGAAAATGAAATTAAAAATAGGTCCTGAGGCTACGATAATACTTTTTTTCCAAACGTGTTGGTGATTAAAAGCATTATTGTGTCCTTGATTGTAATAGATTGATTTTTCTTGCGTATTATACAATTTTACATATCCGCCAAAAAGGACGGCGGAAATTGCGTATTCAGTATCATTTGAATCACGTCGACTCCATAAAATGGGGCCAAATCCTATAGAAAATCTTTCTACTTTTACTTTGAAAACCCGTGCTGCTATAAAATGTCCACATTCATGAACTGTAATAAGTATTCCTAATGCAAGGACAAATGCAGCTAAATTCCAAAAAAAATGTAATAACATTATTTTTTATACATTCTTTATTTTAATTATTATTAAAAGTGACTTAACAATATTAGACAAGTAAAAATTGGGACAGCAGCAACTAAGCTATCTATACGATCTAATATTCCTCCATGTCCAGGGATTAGGTTGCCACTATCTTTAATACCAGATTCTCGCTTAAACATACTCTCGGTTAAATCTCCTATGATAGAGGCTATAATTGCAATTGTAGAACAAGCAAACATGATAGATGGGTTTATAATATTTATTGGTATATGTGTTATAAATAACCACGCAATACCTATTGATATTAGCACACCTCCGATAAAGCCTTCCCATGTTTTTTTAGGAGATATAGTTTTTAATAATTTGTGCTTTCCTAATGTTTTCCCAATGACATATGCACTTGAGTCATTAATCCAGACTAATGTTATGATATATAGTACACACCATTTCCCAGTAATGTTATTGTTGATATGATGAAATTGATGCAAAATTAATATCCCCCAAAAAAAAGGTAAAATTGTTAGTATTCCGAAAAAAAACTGCAATATGTTAGATCTTCTCCAGAAAACAGCGGAAGCAGGATAAGATAATATTAATATAAATGCTAATATCCACCACATTATAATAATGCCACTGAAAATATACCAAAAAACACGCCAGTTACTAAAACATAAATAATTTTGAAATGTTATAATTGTTACCATAGTACACAATAATCCAAAGATAATACATATCCACGTTCGGTGTATATAAATGGGGAAGTTCATTATTTTACTCCATTCCCATGCACTGATTAAACAGATAATAGATACAATAATTGAGAATTGTATAATAGATAATAAAAATACTACAGAAATAGTAATAGGAATCAAGACAAACATACTAATTAAACGATTTCTTAACACATATTTTCCCTTATTCTTGTGTTTTGTTTAAATTAAATCGATACACTGTTACCAAATCGTCGCTCTCGTTTCATAAAAGTATTTAGTGCTCTTTTAAATGTAATATCATTAAAATCAGGCCATAATACATCCGTAAAAAATAATTCAGCATACGCTATTTGCCAAAGCAAAAAATTACTAATACGATGCTCTCCTCCCGTTCGGATCACTAAATCTACTGGAGCTAATTCATGCATGCATACATATCTACATAAAGTATCTTCGTCAATTTGGTTAGGATTTAATATTCCTTTTTGCACTTGTATGGCGAGTTGTTTTACTCCTTGAACAATATCCCATCGTCCCCCATAATTTGCAGCAATATTAAGTTTTAGTCCACTATTTTTAGAGGTTAGTTTTTCAGAACGGCGTATGTTTTTTTGTAATTCAATAGTAAATCGATTAGTATCTCCGATGATTTGCAGTTTAATATTATTTTTATGTAGAACATCGATTTCGTTATTTAGTGCCTGATCGAATAATTGCATTAAGGAATTAATTTCTTTGTCGGGACGTTTCCAATTTTCGCTACTAAATGCATATAGAGTTAATGCATCAAACCTATAATTAACAGCAAAGTGAACAGCGCGTCGCACTGCGCTAAATCCGGCTTGATGCCCAATGATACGTAATTTCCCTCGTATTCTTGCCCAACGGCCATTACCATCCATGATAATGGCAACATGGCGTGGTAATAAATCAGATGAAACAGTGCTAAGGTCTTGGTTATTTTGAGATAATGTCACACTTATTTATTTTCCAAACTAGATACTTATATGTTAATTTAAAAATATTATTTATAAAAGTAAACACTAATAATTATAGATGAATTACGTTTCTGCATAATTTTACATTATTAAAAGTGTGATAATATGATAATTTGTTTCATACAACACCGGTTATCATTCAATACATATTGATATTGCTTTTTCACGAGCTTTTTGATCAATATATAAAACATCTTCTATATTATTAGGATCATCTAAATTTATTTTATCAAGTACATGACGAATAATATTAGGAATTGCAGTGAAGGAAATCATTCTGTTTAAAAATGCTTCTACGGCAACTTCATTTGCTGCGTTTAAAATAATAGTTGCTGCTTGACTACAATTATCAGCATCTATTGCTAATTGCAAGCAAGGGTACTTTTGGTTATCTAATTGATAAAAACTTAATTTGTTGAAACAATCCACACTTATATTAGATGAGGGTTTCAATTTAATTCTGTTAGGATAAGCCATTGCATACGCAATAGGAATTGTCATGTCTGGAGGAGCTAAATGTGCTAAGATATTTCCATCTTTATAGTATACCATAGCATGGACAATAGATTGAGGATGCAATAAAATTTCTATTTCATGAGGTGCGGCATTAAATAAATGGCGCGCTTCTATATATTCTAATCCTTTATTCATCATAGTAGCAGAATCTACTGATATTTTACGCCCCATAGACCAGTTGGGATGCACACAAGCCTGTTCTGGTGTTATTGTGGCTAATTTTTCTTGTGGTATTTTAAAAAAAATTCCTCCAGATGCGGTTAGTACGATACGAGAGATACCATACTCAGATATGGATAAATGTCCTAAATTTTTTTGACATGTTACTGGTAAATTTTGAAAAATTGCATTATGTTCGCTATCTATAGGTAGTATACATGAATGATATCGTCTAGATTCTTGCATAAACAATTTTCCACAAGTAACTAAAATTTCTTTATTTGCCAACAATATTTTTTTACCAGCACGTAATGCAGAAAAAGTAGGTTTTAATCCAGCAATTCCGACTATGGCTGACATAACCATATCAACATCATCAATCGCTGCTAATTCACAGGCGTTTATTGAGCCAGATAGTACTTCAATATTATGTTTGCCAGCTGTAATTAAATTTTTTTTCAATTTTTTTGCAGAATCTTCACAGATCATACATGCAAATTTGGGGCGCACCATTATACATTGTTCTGTCATTACGGAAACATTATTTTTAGCTATTAATGCGTATACAAAAAATTTATCAGTGTGTTGTTGTATTACGGAAAGAGTGGCCTTTCCAATAGATCCAGTACTACCTAAAATTGTTAAAGATTGCATATGTGTAAGCCAATAGTATTTATAGAATATATAAATTAAAAAATTTATACTTGTTGCTCGTATATACGGGGATGTATATAGTCAATAATCTAATATTTAGAATTGCATTAATTCTGATTCTTTTTTTGTCAAGATAACATCAATTTCTTTAATCCAAATATTGGTTAATTTTTGAATTTTATTTTGAAAATCATGCTCTTCATCTTCATTAATCTCTTTGTTTTTAATCAAAATCTTGATTTTATCATTAGCAAGGCGACGTACATTTCTTATGGAGATTTTACTTTTTTCTGCCTCAGTTCGTACCATTTTTATTAAAGCATGACGGCGCTCTTCAGTTAACGAAGGCAATGTAACTTGAATAATATTACCATAAGAAACAGGAATTAATCCTAAATTAGACATAAAAATGGCTTTTTCTATTGATTTAATTATTTTCTGATCAAAAACAGTAATAGTTAATGTACGCGAATTTTTTGCTATAGCATTTGCTAATTGAGATAATGGAGTTGGTGTTCCATAGTAATCTATTCGGATATTATTTAACATATTTGGAGAAATACGACCTATATGAATGTTATTTATATTGATTTTAAAGTTTTTGATGCATCTTTTCATATCAGTTTCTGAATTTGTTTGAATATTATTAATTGTATTCATCACATCATATATCTCTGGTTTATGTTTTTTATTAAAAGTTAATTTATGTAAATTGTGTATTTAATCTGAGTAAATTTTTAAATTACTTGGTTATTAAAGTCCCTTCTTTATATCCCATTATTATTCTTTTTAATGCTCCAAGTTTATTAATATTAAATATACGTATTGGTAAGTTATGTTCTCGTGCTAATGTAAACGCGGTTAAATCCATAACTTTCAGCTCACGTTCTAATACATCTCTGTAACTTAAATGTTCATATAGTGTAGCATCAGGATGTTGGATTGGATCAGTGGAAAATACTCCGTCTACTTTAGTTGCTTTAAGTACTACATCTGCTTTAACTTCAATACCGCGCAAACAAGCTGCAGAATCAGTAGTGAATAAAGGATTACCAGTGCCAGCAGCAAAAATTACTACCCAATTATTAGATAGTAAATTAATGGCTTTCACCCAATTATAATGATCACATACTCCACTTAGTGGAATAGCTGACATTAAATGGGAATGGACATAAGCGCGATGTAATGCACTCCTCATAGCTAACCCATTCATGATAGTTGCTAACATTCCAATATGGTCTCCAACTATTCGATTTATACCGGCTTGAGCTAATCCAGTACCACGAAATAAATTACCTCCTCCCATGACTATACCAATTTGAACGCCTATATTAACTAGTTCTTTAACTTCTATAACCATCCGATTTAATGCAGTGGTATCTATTCCAAAACCTTCGGCGCCTTGTAGAGCTTCTCCACTCATTTTAAGCACGATACGCCGATAAATTGGCTTTGTGTGAGTTACCATTAATTACATTCCTCACAAAAAATGGTATAAATAGACGCAGGCCCTGATTTAGTTAAGTTATTGAAGTAAAATATGTATCTCAATAATTATTCTGATTAATCAATATAATTAATACAATTTCTATTCTCAAAATATTGAATATATTTGCTCAAAAATTAATGATAATCCGCTGTATTTAAGTAATTAAATGTTCATATTGATAATTATCAAATATTAATTTACATATTCTCTCCCAATTCAAAACGAACAAAATTATTAATTCTGATATGATATTCAGTTAATAATTGTTCTATTGTTTTGTTATCATCCATTATGAAGTTTTGTTTTATTAATACAATGTCATTTAAAAATTTATTCATGCGTCCTTCAGTTATTTTTTCTGCAATTTTATATGATTTTCCAGATTTTACGGCAATATCCATTTGAATACGATACTCACGAATCATTGCATCTTTTGGGATATCATCTACATTAATGTATTTGGGGTTTTTAGCTGCAATATGCATAGCGATATGTTTAACTAAATCTGCAGTCGCATCGCCACTAACATTTACTATTACACCAATTTTAGAGCCATGTACATAACATCCTAAAAAATTACCCATTAACACAATAAACCTACGAATATTTATATTTTCTCCAACTTGTGAAATTATATTGGAACGTTGTTCTTCAAATCTAGTTTTTAATACGTCAATACTGTTAATTTTTTCATTTAATGCTGTAATTCTAACAGTTTTAGCGAATTCTTGAAAAGTGCTATCTTTGGCTACAAAATCAGTTTCACAATTGATTTCTATCATAATACCATATTGTTTATTAGATGTAATTTCTACTGCGATTAAGCCTGATGATGTTGCGCGTCCAGATTTTTTATAAGCAGTTTTTAGGCCAGATTTTCTCATATTGTCTATGGCCAATTCAATATTTCCATTAGCTTTAATTAAAGCCTGCTTACATTCTACAACTCCAATGCTAGTACGTTTGCGTAATTCTTTGATTAAGTCATTATTAATGTTAATTAATTTTTTTTCCATAGTAATATCATCATATTAGAGTATATATGATTCTACACGCTTTATAACCAATATAATTTGCGTGCAGTTATCTATTATTAACTATTGAGCGCAATCTATATGTATTACGTTAGATATTATATCTAAATACAGATTAATCGCACGTATGGCATCATCGTTGCCTGGAATAATAAAGTCTATTTCATCTGGATTAGAATTCGTATCAACGATTGCAAAGACTGGAATGCCTAAACTATTTGCTTCTTTTATAGCAATATGTTCATGTGTTGCTCCGATAGCAAAAATAGCATCTGGCAGCCCACCCATGTTTTTAATACCTCCTAAACTATTTTCTAAATTAATAAGCTCACGATTTAATATTAATGCTTCTTTTTTAGTTACTTTTTTAAAAGTACCATCTTGAGATTGAGTTTCTAGGTCTTTTAAACGTTTTATAGATTGGCGTACTGTTTTCCAATTGGTTAACATCCCTCCTAACCAACGATGATTGACAAAAAATTGATTACAGGCAAGTGCTGTTTTTTTAATGGATTCACTGGCTGCTCTTTTGGTACCTACAAATAAAATTTTTCCTTTTAATGAAGCAATTTTGTTTAGTTCAACTAAAGCTTGTTTAAACATTAATATAGTTGTTTCTAAGTTAATAATATGTATTTTATTACGAACTCCAAAAATAAAGGGTTTCATTTTAGGGTTCCAATAACGAGTTTGGTGGCCGAAATGAACACCGGCCTGAAGCAGGTTACGTATAGAAAGTTTATCCATTATTATACACCTCGGTTGGTTGTTAAATTAAATTATTTATAATATTGATAATTGTTGATCTATAAACATAGATAGATTGTATTATATATGTTATATTAAACCTATTAAGTTAATAATGAAGAATAGTTTTTACAATAAAATAAAACAGGAAAATAGTTAATAAATATTTTGAAATAAAGTGTATTTATTTGCTCTTGATAGTTATAAATAAGAGGTTTAATTTGATGTAGTTTATTTTTTATTCAGCAAATTATTTCGTATACATGTTCTATATGGTTGGAATGTTAGGATGTTGTATATTTATTAATACTAAATTTGTGATTATATATTATGACGATTATTATCAAAACATCTGAAGATATAGAAAAAATGCGAATCGCTGGAAAGTTAGCTGCAGAAGTATTAGAAATGATTGGTTCCTATATTCAACCTGGCATTAGTACTGGAAAATTAGATGCAATCTGTCATCATTATATTACGAAAACACAACATGCTATTTCTGCTCCTCTTGGTTATCACGGGTTTCCTAAATCTATTTGTACTTCCATTAATGATGTAGTATGTCATGGAATTCCAAATGATTTACATAAATTAAAAGAAGGCGATATCATAAACATTGATGTTACTGTAATTAAAGATGGATTATATGCTGATACTTCTAAAATGTTTGCCGTTGGTCAGTCAACGAAGTTGGGATACGACTTATGTCAAATTACTCAAAAAAGTCTTTATTTGGCAATTAATATGATTAAACCAGGGATACGTTTGAAACGTATAGGTCAATCTATTCAAAAATTTGTGGAGACACAAAACTTTTCAATAGTAAGGGAATATTGTGGACATGGCATTGGAAAATTTTTCCATGAGGATCCTCATGTGTTACATTATGATGCTGACGATGAAGGCGTTATATTACAATCTGGAATGACGTTAACAATAGAACCTATGGTAAATGCGGGTAGCCATCATATTTATACTGAAAGTGATGGATGGACAGTAAGGACAAGAGATCATAATTTATCTGCACAATATGAACATACTATTGTTATTACGGAAAATGGATGTGAAGTTTTAACGTTACGTTCTGATGAATCTTTCCCGTCTACTATTAATCATAATAGTTAATAGTATATATTTTGTGTTTAAAATTTTTAAATGAATTTATTATAAATTATAATTGAATAAATTAATTGGAATGAGTGTAATATTACAGATATATATGCAGATATTTATCTATGTGTTGTTTAATAAATTTATTAATAACGTAGTATGTTATCTAATAGATATAAATGATAATGTGATAAAGCTATAAATCAGAATTATGGATTATTTTATCAGATATGGACAGATTTTTGATATAGAATGTAACTAATATTTGCAGATATGTTGAGTATCAATTTTAGTATATTATACAAACAGGGAAATTATTTTTAAAATTATTAAAAATAAGATTTTTAAATAAATTATAGGTCACGGATGTGAAATATATGAATCAGTTACAGAAAATAATAGAAAGCTTTTTTGATAAAAAAGAATATCTTTCAAAAAGTAATATCGACTGTACTATCAGAGATGCTATTTGTGAAATTATAGATGGATTAGATAGTGGTAAGTTACGTACATCAGAAAAAATTAATGGTAGGTGGATTACTTATCAATGGATAAAAAAGGCAATTCTTTTATCATTTTATGTTTTGGATAACAAATTGATAACTTGGGGTGATGGTCGTTTTTTTGATAAGTTTTCTGTAAAATTTTCTGGATGGTCTGCTACATGTTTTCAAAGTAAAAAATTGCGGGTAATTCCTCCAGCTACTGTGCGTTATGGAGCTTATATTGCTGATAATGCAGTAATTATGCCTTCCTACATTAATATTGGTGCCTATATTGATACGGGAACTATGATTGATACTTGGGCTACAGTTGGATCTTGTGCACAGATTGGAAAATATGTCCATTTATCTGGAGGTGTCGGTATTGGAGGAGTGTTAGAGCCAATTCAAACTAATCCAACTATTATTGAAGATAATTGTTTTATTGGGTCTCGTTCTGAAATTGTCGAAGGTGTGATTGTTGAAAAAGGAGCTGTAATTTCTATGGGAGTATTTATAGGACAAAGTACTAAAATATATGATCGAGCAAGTGGGAATATATACTACGGACGTGTTCCATCGGGTTCAGTTGTAGTTCCTGGAAGTCTACCGTCTAAAGATGGTCGTGTTAATATTTACTGCGCAGTAATAGTAAAAACAGTTGATGATAAAACTAAAGATAAAGTTAAGATCAATGAGTTATTGCGCGATATATATTAATAAAATAATTTTTATTTATTTAAGATTTTGTGTTGTGGGTGTTTTTGTATTTTCTATTTAGATTAAATTTTGGCTTTATTTGTTTTATTTATATATATAATTTGATTGATGAACTAACTTCACAAATGATTTTTAAAAATATGTTGTTTTTTATTATTAAGAAATATCATCTGCTTATTCTATAAGCAGATGATATTTCTGATTTTATTGTCATTTTATTTTTATATATTATTTCAGATAAAAAATATTATAACAATACGGTTTTTAATCATATTACATAAGCTTTGGTTGTGTTTAGATATGATGAATTATAGATTATGTATAACTTAAATGTTTTAGAATTGCCTTTGTATGGAGTTAATTTAATTGAAGCTTCAGCAGGAACTGGTAAAACATATACGCTAATAATAATTTATCTTAGATTATTATTATGTTTAGGAAGTAAATCAGATTTTTCCCGTCCTTTAACAGTGAAAGAAATTCTCGTAGTTACTTTTACTCAATCTGCAGCACAAGAATTACGCCATCGAATAAGAGAAAATATTCGTCAATTTCGATTGGATTGCATACGTGGATATAGCAGTAATTTTTTATTTTATAAATTATTGTCAAAAATATCTAATATGAGTTTAGCTATAAATCAATTATTCGAAGCAGAAAAAAAAATCGATCAAGCGTCTATATTCACTATTCATAGTTTTTGTCAAAATATTCTACATCATAATACGATTGAATTAAATATGTTGTTTAATACAAATATCATTGATAATGAAACAACATTATACCAACAGGTGTGTACTGATTTTTGGAGGCAGAATTTTTATGTACTTCCATTAAACATAGTGAGCTTAATTAAAGAATATTGGAATGATCCAAATGCTCTTTTAAATGATATTTTTCCTTATATTTATGGATCTCGGCTCAATTTTAATAATTATGATGCACATGAAGAAAAAAAAAATATTGTAACTTATTATGAAAAGATCCTAATTTACATTAATAGTGTTAAAAAGAAATGGTGTGAAAATGAAAATAGTATAGCTGTTGTTATCAATGCTTATAATATTAATCATAGAATATACAACAAAACAAATTTAATGCGTTGGATAAATATAATTAATCGATGGGCTACGCAACCAACAATTAATCATACTATACCTAATGAGCTAAAACGTTTTAGGGAGACAGAGTTAAAAATACATAACGATCATAGATTCAGTTATATGTATTCTTTATTTCATACTATAGAGAAATTATATAGACAGTTGTCATTATTTAAAGAACTAATATTTAATATCGCAATAAATGAAGTAAGTAATAATCTAAACGATACCCAACATTTAAGATCAGAAATTACTTTTAATGATCTTGTTAATGTTTTAGTTACTAGTTTAATTAAAGATAAAGAGAATAAATTATCGTATACAATACGTGCACGTTATCCAGTAACAATCATTGATGAATTTCAAGATACAGATCAGCAGCAATTTAAAATTTTTCATATATTATATAATAATTATTTAGAAAACGGTCTTATTTTAATAGGGGATCCCAAGCAGTCGATTTATGCTTTTCGTGGAGCAGACGTATTTGCATATATGAAAATACGTCGAACTATATACAATAGATATAATCTCAATATTAATTGGCGTTCATCATCAAGTATAGTTAATGCGATTAATCAATTATTTCAATTTATACCTAATCCATTTATTTTTGAAGATATTCCTTTTATTCCTTCGGTAGCAGCTAGTAGAAATAGTATGTATCGATTTGTGATAAATAATCAACTACAAACAGCTATGTGTTTTTGGGTACATCCCGATAATCTAATTACAATAGATAACTACAAAAAAGCAATGGCAAGAGAATGCGCCACTGTTTTATGTAATTTATTACACGAAATATATAATGAGACGGCTTGGTTAGAAGACGGAAAACATAAAAGAAAATTAAAAATATCAGATATAGTTGTATTAGTAAGAAATCATGAAGAAGCATCGTTTATTCGTGCTGCTTTATCACAAGTAAACATATCAACAGTATTTTTATCTAGTCATAAAAATATTTTTGAAACAGTAGAATCTTATGAATTATTATTGTTGTTAAAAGCAATTTTATTTCCAAAGCGACATATAATTTGTACCGCTTTAACAACTATTTTTTTTGGATTAAATTCGGCTGAAATCGAAAAAATTAATAATAGCGAATCTAAATGGGAGAAAATACTTGAAGAATTTTTTGAATATTATTCAATTTGGAAAAAAAAAGGCGTGTATCTAATGATACAAAAAATAATTTTTTCCTATAAAGTTCCCGAAAAGTTATTATCTACACAAAGAGGTGAAATTAGTTTAGTAAATATTTTACATTTAGGTGAATTATTGCAAAATGTTTCAATACAACTACAAGATGAGTATTCTCTTATAGAGTGGTTAACATTAAAAATAACACAACCAAAAAATAAGAGAGCATCTGACCAAACCTTACGATTAGGTAATGACTATCAATCTATAAAAATTAGTACAATACATAAATCTAAGGGATTAGAATTTCCATTAATATTTTTACCGTTTGCAGCGGACTTTAATTATAAAAAAAATTATTTTTTCCATGATAGGAAATCATATGAAACTTATTTAGATTTTAATATATCAAAATCAAATTTAATACTAGCAGATGAAGAGCGTTTAGCAGAAGATTTAAGATTATTATATGTAGCAATAACTCGCAGTATTTATCATTGCTCTATAGGTATTGGTTCAATAGTGCGTAGATATAAAAAGCAATCTAGTATTAATGATTTACATCATAGTGCTGTGGGATATTTAATTCAAAAAAAAAGCCCTGGTAATATAGAAACATTAAAGAAAAATTTAAAAAAGTTAAGTATTTGTTCAAATGGTGACATTTCTTTCCGTGTTATTCCGCAATTTCAAAAACTGGATTCTTATGCGCCATCTATTGTGTCTAATCAATTTTTATCTGTAAAAAAATGGGAGGCATCTGCAAATTATATTCCATGGAATATAACAAGTTTTAGTGCACTAAAAAATACAAGCGTTGACACATGTTTGGGTTTTCAGAAACAATTAGATATAAATAAAGATATTCAATTACGGGGGAAGAACATTTTATTGACCCCACACACTTTTCCTAAAGGAAAAGTGTGTGGGAGTTTTTTTCATAGTATTTTTGAAGTTTTAGATTTTAGAAAATTTGTAGATATGAAATGGTTGCGCATACATATGGAAAGATATAATATTGATCCCATTTGGAGATATGTCATTCGAGAGTGGATATATATAATACTTAATACCCCGCTTGATAATGAGAATTTCACTCTTTCACAGATAATTAATGAAAATAAGAAAGCTGAGTTTAAATTTTATTTACCTATTAATACACATTTAATGCCACAAGAACTAGATCGTTTATGTAAATGTTATGATCCCTTATCACGTAGATCTGAATCGCTTGATTTTTTAGGATTAACAGGAATGTTACAAGGTTTTATTGATTTAATTTTTTATTGGAATCATCGCTATTATTTATTAGATTATAAAACTAATTGGTTAGGAACAAATAATAATTCTTATATTTGTTCTAAGATAGAACAAGAAATGGTTAAACATCATTATGAATTGCAATATCAACTTTATACTTTAGCATTACATCGGTTTCTACGTAGTAAACTTGTATCTTATGATTATGAAAAAGACTTTGGAGGAGTATATTATTTATTTATACGAGGAATGGATGGAACATCATTTAGCAATGGTATTTATTTTTTCCGTCCACTATCGATATTTGTTAGTAAATTAGATAGTTTATTTTCTGGAAACAATCAAAATAGTGCTAAATAAATAATACTTGATTTATTTGATAAAAAATTACAAAAGTATATTTTTGTATAAATAAATTAAGTGCGATGTGAAATTAAAATATTAATAAATGTTTGTTTTTAATTAAAAAGTGTGTAATTTTTTATAATTAATGTAAATATGTAATGTTATTAACTCTAATAAGATGAGTTTTTATAATTTTTGCGAATGAAAGATATTACTAAAAAAGCTTTAAAATTAGGGTTATGGAATACATTAGATGTGCAATTTGCCAATGTGTTAACTCTGCCTATTTCTGATAATAATAATAAATATAATGTAAAAGAAGCGTTAATATTGGCTAGTGCGACATTAAGTGCTCATGTTAGATTTGGCCATGTTTGTTTACCTTTGTGTTTAATTACTTTTGATAAATTATTTCAAGGTAATCATCCTGAATTAGTTTATGCAATATACAAAAAATTAGGAAAATTATCGATAGATGCTTGGCAAGAATTATTACTTTCTTGTCCTGCAGTTAGTGATGGGTCGAAAATTACCCCATTAGTATTAGAAAATAAGCGTTTGTATTTATATCACATGTGGGAAGATGAGTGCAGAGTTGCGCGGTTTTTTAATTATAAATGTCAGTCAAATATTCTTCAAAAAGAAAAAATAATTTCTGTGTTAAATCAATTATTTCCTATAATTTATACAGAAATCGATTGGCACAAAATTGCTACTGCTATTGGAATAACACATCAAAGAGTGTTAATTTCTGGAGGTCCTGGTACTGGAAAAACATCGATTATAGCTAAAATAATAGCGGCACTATTGCTATGTAGTAATCGTAATGACGACCTAAAAATAAAAATGATTGCCCCAACGGGAAAAGCGGCAGCCCTTCTAACTGAATCTTTTAAAATAAATATAAATAATATCCCACAATTAGATAAAACTTATTTACATAATTTACCGGAAAGAGCTACCACTTTACATAGTTTACTAGAAACACGATTCTATAATAAAAATATTCAATATGACTATTTAGATCCTATGCACTTAGATCTTTTGGTTATTGATGAAGCTTCTATGGTTAGTTTATCTATGTTTGCTCAGTTATTTTTGACAATTTCACCTCAAACAAGAGTTATTTTTTTTGGTGATCAATATCAATTATATCCAGTAGAGCCTGGATCTGTATTTAAAGATATATGTCAATTTTCTAGTTTTCAATACTCTTATAAACGTTATCAAGAAATTGTAAATCTTACAGGTTACGAATTCCCTATTGTATCTTATTCTAAGCTATCCACACATTATAATTACAACAGTATTATTGATGGTATGTGTATACTGAAGAAAAATTATCGATTTAATGAAAGATCAGGAATTAATCAATTGGCTGTTGCTATAAATTTAGGAGATTGTACCCGCGTTTTATCGTTATTGACTTCAAACATATATAAAGATTTGCATTATATTTATATTGTAGAAAAAGAAAGTTATATGAATATGATTCTTAATTGCGCAATGGAATATTCTAATTATTTACAAAAATTGCAATATACTAAGATATCTAAAACAAATATTTTAGAATCTTTTAATCATTATCGAATATTATGTGCATTACGTGATGGTCCATTTGGTGTGATAAGAATTAATTATTTCATTGAGCAAATTTTAAGTGAGAAAGGATTAATTAAATTAAATAATTCTGGTAATTATATAGGTAGACCCATCATTATATTACGTAATAAACCATCTTTAGGATTATGTAATGGAGATATCGGAGTGTTGTTACTAAACGATCAAAATAAATTGTCTGCATATTTTATTCTACCAGAAGATAGATTAAAGGTTGTGCGGTTATATCAATTACCGGAACATGAAACTTGTTTTGCTATGACTATACACAAGTCACAAGGATCTGAGTTTAACCATATTGCAATAATATTACCCAATAAGCACACGCCAATATTAACACGAGAATTACTATATACTGCTGTTACTAGATCTCGTCAATGTCTTTTTTTATATGCAACAGATCATGTAATTATACGTAGCATCAATCTTGTCACGAAACGTTATAGTGGTTTGTATGATAGAATAGAAAAATGAATAATCTTATATATGATGTAATAAATTAAAATTTTTTATGTTTTGTTGATAGAGTTTATTATGTGGTATTAAATGTCATTTAATGTATAGCAATTTAATATTTTTAATTGGCACATCAAATGTTCTGAGTTATTACATTATTTTCTATATTTCATAAAATTTAAAAAGTAATGTTCTGCAGTTTTAGTAATTTTTTCAATATATTCTGCATTTAAATCAAATGGGATAATTTTACGTAAATAAGGATCGTGACTCTCTCTAAACAGAGAATATTTGGTACCCTTCCAGATTTGTATTAGTTTTTGACATGCTTTTTTTTGACGAGAAGGGTTTGAAGATATCGTTCTAGTATCCCAGTTAAATACATGATTCATCCAAGCTCCTCCAGACTGATATAATAATAGTATTGGTGTGTTTATCCCAGTACAGTAACCTAGTATTAAAATTAGTAGCAATTTTTTTGCATGCGGTTCTGAGAAATTAGGAAAATGCCACACATCATCAATACCAAATAACCTACTATCTCCTTTTCCACCGATGGCGCAATATGTTATATGCTCTAACCATAATAATAATATGTCTGTCATGGATAAATATTGAGTTTTCCAACGTATTAATCCATTTTTTTGAACTGTAGTTAATTGTCCAACTAGTTCAATCGTATCAAATACCAAATAAATATCTAAATTATGTTTTTCGATACGATGGTGCTCTTTTATTTGATTTGCTAACATTGCCATTTTTGAGTGTTGTTTCTCCCAAAATAATTCTCCAAATGCACCATAAGGTAAAATACCAGAAGCACATATACTATAATATAATTCATTAATATTTTTGTCATGAATTAAGTAATTAATTAATCTTGTATTTAGTTTGTAGCGATCTAATCCATCTACAGAAAAAGGTTCATCATTTAATAATTTTAATGTATTTTGATCAAAAAACACATTTAAACGTTTCTGAAACCACATCCTTACTGGATGGCGATAGAAATTATACAAGTCTTGAAATATTATTTTTTTAATGGCGCAATGAGGAAGTGAGGTATTAAAATTTGGGTAAAGCGCTGGAGAGTTAGATGTATTAGTATTTAGAGTGGGCAGCCATTCTTTGGCAAAACTCTGTTTGTCACTGTTAGGATTGAAATTTTCGGGAGAAAAAGGAAATGGATTGTGCCATTGACATAAGCGTTGACGTATGTATTTTATATTAATATCTATTTCTATATTCTTAGATTCTTCTAAACAAAAATTTAAAGCAATATATTCAAAAAGTTCATTAATTAATGAAGAAGGATAATTTGTGGTATTCTCATAAATTGAGTGTTCAATGAAGCTAATATATATTCGTTCTTGAGCTATTAAAAGTGCTAATAAAAATGAATAACAATCTGTTTCGTACATGTTATTATCATTTTTACGTGGATTTTTAGGTATTAAGTTAAAGTCTGGAAGTATTGTATTGCGAGGAAATAAATTATCGTTCATACCTAAAAAACACACTACTTTACAAGAAATACAGAAAGCTGGAGTAATATCACAAAAATTAATCACATTTGGAATAAATCGATGTATTATTTTATTTTGATGTAATTTATAACATAATTTTTCTCGTAAAGCTGTTATACTAACAGCTTGAGTATATTTTGCTTGTATACCTGATTCTAATATATTTCTACAACAATCTTTTAATAAAAGTAAAATTTTGTTATCTTTTGATGCATTTAGATGATCATAATAAAAAAAATCGTCAATTATCTCTTTTAAATAAAATTTCCATTTTTTTAGTGTGTAAGAGTGATTTAATCGATCTCTCCATTTTTTTAATGTTGTTAAAAACTCCCCTAATTGACTAATAATATTAGTATGTTCTCTGATTGTTGTATCATCATATGGGGAAATTGTTTCCCATGTTTTATTTTGGGTTTTTATAGCATAACCTAATAGCATTCGAGTTAATCCAAAACTCCAAGTATTTTGATTAGTAATAGGACAATTGAAGTTGTGCATGGTGAAATTATCAAGACCCCACCTAATACCAGATTTAACTATCCATTGGCTTAATAATTCAATTTCTTCTTTATTTATGTTAAACCGAGCAGCGACAGATGGTACTGTTAAAAATGATAGCATTTCTTCAGAAGTAAACCTGCTAGATGGTATGTTAAGTATATTAAGAAAAGTTGATATAATCGGATGTGTAATTTTTTTATGGTTATTTGCAATATTAAATGGTAAGTGCCGACCTTGTGTGTTATTGAATATAGTTTGAATCGCTGGGGCATATCGATGTATATCAGCAGCCATTACTATGATATCTCCTGGAGTCAATAATGGATCATTTGTAATCATTAACAATAAATTGTTATGTAAGACTTCTATTTCTCGTTGAATGCTATGACAAACATGACAAGTAATTGATTGATCTGTCGGCGCTAAGATGTATCGTTGACGAGATTTTAATGTTGGAATATTATTATGAGTTTGTGTATTTGTTTTACAATTATGAAATTCTAAAATATCTTTTTGTACAATGTGAAGTACAGAATCTTTTTTAGGAATGGTAAATGATTTTAGTTCGATTTTGTTTTTTAATTGAGTAAATAGAAGCAAGGTATTACGAGCAGTATTGCTCCATGAATTTAATAAAGGATGATTTACGTTAGTATAATTATTGTGGCTATAAACATGCGTAGGAAGAGATAAAGATGAATGTAATGAATTATTGCTATATAATTGGTTTTTTTGTTGTTTTGCAACATATGAATTTTGGTCGGATATATCATTAGGATTATGACAACAAGGATTTATAAACCATAAATAAATATCGATGTGATAACTTAAAAATTTCAAAATTTTCCAATATATGGGAGGGATGGATGTTATTCCAAAGATAAATATTCTACTTGGCAGATTCCAATTTATTTTTTTTACATTTTTAAGAAAATAGATGCAGTGCTGTAAAGGATTTATATTACTCTTTGGTGCTCGCTGATTATATTGTGTATTTTCTAAGAAACAACGCCATATTTTTGATTGCCAAATTTGATGTGTATTATCTAAATCATCTATTATTTTATGAGATTGCCAATTATTTAACCAATCTGGACGATATATTAAATATTGGGTAAATAAGTTAACAAGTTGCTCAGAAAATTGACTGATTTTTTGCTGATTTACATCATGATTTAGATATTTGTCTACAATCGGACAATCTTTTTTAATTTGCGTTTGAGATAATATTTTCATAAATTTCCAATACATAATAGAACGAGAAAAATTATTCATTATGGAATCATCAGATGTTATGTTATGAACAATGTTCTTCTGTATAAAAGATGTTAAAGTCATAAATGTGATATTGCATGCAACACCAAAGTGGTTAGCTAGTTCAATTTGTATCCATTGATCTATAACACTATGTTCTGTCAATATTATTTCAGATTGCATTGGATTAGATAATAGTTTGTTCGACATGATGTTGATTAATAGTTTTTTGAATAAATTAGCTTGGTTAGAATGACAAATAGTAAACATTATTTTATAAATTATTAAAGTAAAGAAGATATATTCTATATATATGTTTCTAACATATTATTTTTAGTTTTATTTATTGTAATTTTAATCATATTCGATAACCTTTATAAGAAAGGTAGATTATAATTACTCCGGATATGATCATAGGACACGATAAAATTTGGCCCATAGTAGCTATGTTGTAAATTAATCCTAAATGACTGTCAGGTTGACGAAAAAATTCTGCTATAACACGAAACAAACCATAAAAAATAAGAAATAACCCAGATACGCTACCTATAGGACGTGGTTTACAAATAAATTTATTTATGATAATAAACAAGATTATTCCCTCTAAAAACATTTCATATAATTGAGATGGATGGCGAGGTAGCGCGCCATAACTATCAAATAGTACTTGCCATTTAGGGTGATCTGGTAATATTAGCAAATCTTGGTATATAGCATTAGGAAACAACATAGCCCAAGGAATATCAGTGGCTATTCGGCCCCATAATTCTCCATTAATAAAATTTCCTAATCTGCCTAGGCCTAGTCCGAACGGTACAGCTGGAATTAAAAAGTCTGATACTTGAAAAAAAGTTAGATGTTTTCTATAAGAAAACCACATTATTGCTACAATCACTCCCATTAGACCGCCATGAAAAGACATACCTCCTTCCCATATATTAAAAATCCACAGTAAATTTTGAGTGAAAAAAGACCACTGATAAAATAATATATATCCAATACGTCCGCCTAATACAACACCAAAAAAACATAAACATAATAAATATTCTATATCTTTATTAGTCCATGAAATTTCATTGGCATGATGCGCACGATATAATAATGACCACATAGCATAAATAAAACCTAATCCATACATCATTCCGTACCAATGTAACGAAACAGGCCCGATTGTAAAAATTATTGGATTACACGAGTGATAATAAAAGTACTGCATATTTGATGATGTGTAATGTTCTGAAACATATTTGTTATTGGAGTCGGCGCTCAATCGTAATATTGAGATTGTCTAAAATTAATAAAAATTTAATTTATAATTTATATTCACGTGTTTTTAATGAAAAGATCGTTTAATTTTTTTATTAAATATACTTGATGATATCTTATTTTTAGAATATGTTTTGATTTAATTTTTAGGATATTATTCTATTAACAAATTCTTGCATGACTTTTCTGTATACATTTCTTTTAAAAAATACAACGCGACGTATAGGATACCATAAACTAACCCATTTCCAACTATCAAATGTATCATCTTTATTATTTTTTATGTTGATTCTTGCATCCTGAGATAAAAGTTTTAATAAAAACCATTTTTGTTTTTGTCCAAAACAAATTGGTTTAATTTTCCAGCGGATTAATTGTTTAGGTAATTTATAACGTATCCAGCATTGTGTAGAAGATAGGATACGTACATCTTGGTAATTTAATCCTATTTCTTCAAATAGTTCCCTATACATTGCTTGCTCTGGGGTTTCTCCGACGTTAATTCCGCCTTGAGGAAATTGCCAGCAATAATGTTGTTTATATCTTCGAGCCCATAATACTTGTTCATGAGTATTACATAGTACAATGCCGACATTTAATCGATAACCATCACTGTCAATCACCAGGTTTCCTCAGTTTTATTGAAATATTGTATTAATTTTAGTAAATATTGTGAAAAATGTGTGATTATATCATATAAAATAAAATAGATATCATAAATTATTATTAAAGTATATAATAATCATGTATGTCATTTATTGTTTATCTACTAGTACTATCATCATATAATCAAATGCATACATTGTATGCTATCCTGTAATCACGTTTAATTCAAGAATTTTGAATATAACTTTATGTGCCTTAATTAATTAATGATTTTTATAAAAATATTTAATTAAAATTTGATTATTATTCAATTTTAGATTTGTTATTTAAATAATGAATGTTATTAAAAATTTAATAAAATCTATGGATGATACATTTGTAAAAAAATTATTAATAGCAATGATTCATGGTTTTCTAAATAAGAAAGCACAAAACACATGGAATACATACACTTTATTTTATAGTTTATTATTTTTTATTTAAAAGAATATGTAGTAAAGAATTGTTTTCAAATATAATTTAAAATAAGTTCAGTGAAATATTGATTTATTAAATTGAAGTTTTAAGGGATTAAGTAATTAAATTAGTGTATTAGAAATTTACATGACATTGAATTTGTTAATGTATAATATTATTATCTAATAATTAAAATACTTTTTATGTAAAAATTATTCTGTTATTTCTAACATTAATAAATCTTCTAACTTTTGTTTTCGGCGAATTTGCCGTATTTGTCCGTTTTCAAGCAGAACTTCTGGTAATAATGGGCGGGTATTATAGTTAGAAGACATTGAAGCACCGTATGCACCAGTATCGTGAAATATTAAATAATCTCCTACTTTTGCTGAATAAGGTAGCTTACGTGTTAATATTGTTCCGTTCATATTTTGTGTAAAAACATCTCCAGATTCACATAATGGACCTCCAACAACAGTATCGCGTAATTCTTCTAAGGTAATATTTCGATGATCTCCAGGTATTAATGAGATACGATGATAACTACCGTACATTACTGGACGCATTAGATCATTATATCCTGCATCTATTAATATGAAATGACGACGACCCATTTCTTTTACTGCTCTAATTTGTGTAATTAATATTCCTGATTCAGCAACAAGAAAGCGACCAGGTTCTATTTCTAATTTTACTGTATGACCTAAATATTGGCTAATGCGTTTTCTTGTGTTATCCCATAAATGAAAATAATGATTTACATTTAATACCGTATCATTATCTTGGTACGGTATTGTTAACCCTCCGCCAGCAGAAATAAGTTGTATATTTATTTTATATTTTAGGATTTGTTGGGTCATAGCATTACATACTTTAGATAAGTGACTATAGTGTACTCCAGAGCCAATGTGCATGTGGAGCCCAATTAGTTGTAGATTATAATGATAGATATAAGAAAGGGCAGTTAGTATATCTTCATGCCAAATACCATGTTTGCTATTTTCTCCTCCAGTATTAGTTTTTTGATTATGTCCATGTCCAAATCCAGGATTAATACGTAACCATATTTTATGTCCAGGGGAACAAGCCCCTAACTGCGCTAACATATCTATTGATCCTGCATTAACAGTAATATTTAATTCTGACACTCTAAATAATGTTTCTTCTTCTAAAATATCAGCAGTAAAAATTATTTCGTCACTTTCTTTTCCAGTATTAAAACCAGCTAATAATGCTCGCTCAATTTCTCCTAAGGAAACAGCATCTACCTTAACCCCATGATTATGCATTAATCGTAGAATATGAATATTAGAACAAGATTTTTGAGCAAATCGTATAATGTCGAATTGTTTTAATTGCGTAATACGATTGATTATAACTGATGCATCATATACCCATACTGGGCCTTTATATTTTTGATGCAATTTTATTAAGTTTTTATAGTTAAGGATATTCATTTGAGTAAAGATATTATGTATCATGTTATATTTATTATTTTATTAAGATATGATTTAGTATTGAAATATTTTAAAAAAAATTTTATCACTGAATATAGTTAAACGTAATCAGAACATAATAGATCTGTATTATTAAAATGTTAATTAATTAATTAATATTGTTTGGTTTTTAATACACACTAAACCTCAAATTTATTGATTAGTGTCATAGTAATTTTTTGTCATTTACTAATGCTAGAAAGCATATAGATTTTATTTTGGACGAAGTGTAGGAAACAAAATTACATCACGAATAGTATGTTTATCGGTTAATAGCATTATCAAACGGTCGATTCCTATTCCAATCCCTGCTGTAGGGGGTAATCCGTGTTCTAACGCAATTAAATAATCTTCATCATAATTTGTGTGAATGTTATTATTTTTGTTATCTTTTTTTTCTTTTGCTTGTTTCAAAAAACGTTCTTTTTGATCTTCTGGATCATTTAATTCTGAAAAACCATTTCCTATTTCTTTTCCAGCAATGAAGAGCTCAAAACGATCAGCAAGTGTTGGGTCATTATCGTTGCGACGTGCTAATGGGGATATCTCTATTGGATAAGAAGTAACACAGGTTGGTTGAATTATTTTTTTTTCTACTACTTCTTCAAAAATAACCATGTGTATTTTACTTAATGTCCAGCAATTATTAATTTTAATTCCAAATGATTTTGCAATAGAAATAGCGGTATGTATATCGTCTATATTTTGGGATTTAATTTCTGGTAGATAATAATAAATTGCTTCTTTTATGCTCATTTGAGCAAAAGGATTATTGAAATTCAATTCATAATTTCTATAATGAACTATATTTCTACCTAGTACTCGCTGTGTTACTGAACGTAGTAAATTTTGTGTTAAAACGATCATATCATGGTAATCGGCATACGCCATATATATTTCCATCATTGTGAATTCAGGGTTATGATATGAGGATATTCCTTCGTTACGAAAGTTACGATTGATTTCAAATATGCGCTCAAACCCGCCTATCACTAGTTTTTTTAAATATAATTCTGGAGCAATACGTAGATATATATCTATTCCTAATTTATTATGATGTGTAATAAAAGGGTTTGCTATGGCTCCTCCCGCAATTGTGTGCATCATTGGTGTTTCTACTTCCATAAAATTATTTTTTTTCATAAATTGACGTATTTCGTAAATAATTAGAGAACGTATTTTAAATATTTCTCTTGTGTCTTCATTAATAATTAAATCTAAATATCTTTGGCGATATTTTGTTTCTTGATTATTCAAACCATGAAATTTATCTGGCAATGGACGTAATGATTTAGTTAATAATCTAATTTCTTTACAATGTATCGATAGTTCTCCAGTACGTGTTCTAAATAATGTACCGCGTACTCCTAATATATCCCCTAGATCCCATTGTTTTATATTCTCTTCATACAATACATTCGTTGCTAACGAATTAGCAGTAATATACAACTGCATGCAACCATCAACGTCTCGTAAAGTTATAAAAGATGCTTTCCCCATAATGCGTTGACTTATTATGCGACCTGCTATATTTACTTCAATGTTTAATCGTACTAATTCTGAGTTAGATGTATGCTCGTATTTTTTGTGTAATTGATTAGAAGTGGAATCACGACGAAAATCATTTGGAAACGCTATACCTTTTTCTCTAATTTGTGATAGTTTTTTTTGACGAATACTTAATTCATAATCGATATTAAGCTTTTGATATAGTTGATGTTTTGAGTGCACGTATTTAGACATTATACATCTCGCTTAGAATATTTTTTAATACTAATTTGTATAAAATCATCTAATTCTCCATCTAAAACAGCTTTGATATTACGTTTTTCAAAACCAGTACGTAAATCTTTAACTCTAGAATTGTCTAAAATATAAGATCGTATTTGATTGCCCCAAGTAATATTTGCTTTATTATTTTCTCTCATTTTTTTTTCATAATTTTTCTTTTGTAATTCAAGTTCATATAATTTAGCTTTTAGTTGTTTCATTGCTTGATTTTTATTTTTATGTTGTGAACGATCACTTTGGCATTGAGTAACGGTATTTGTCGGTATATGTGTGATGCGCACTGCAGATTCTGTGCGATTAACATGTTGACCTCCTGCTCCAGATGCTCGGTAGACATCATAACGCAGATCTTCTGGACGAATGTGAATATTGATACTGTCATCTAATTCTGGGTATACAAATACTGAAGCAAATGAAGTATGGCGTTTTTTAGCAGAATCAAAAGGACTTTTGCGTACTAATCTGTGTACGCCAGATTCAGTATGCAACCAGCCATATGCATATGGTCCAATAACTTGAATAGTAGCAGATTTTATTCCGGTTATCTCTCCTGTTGATTCTTCAGTGATATCAGTTATAAAACCTTTGTGATCCATCCACCGTAAGTACATACGCAATAACATACCTGCCCAATCTTGTGCCTCTATACCTCCAGATCCTGATTGAATATCGACATAGCAATTAGCATGATCATATTTTCCTATAAACATACGATTAATCTCCAATTGAGATAATGTACGTTCTGAAGCAATTAATTGATTGTGAATTTCAGAAATTAAGTTGGCATCGCATTCTTCTGTTAATTTTAGTAAATCATTTAAATCCATTAAGTTTTTATAAAGCTGATCAATAATGTTAATAAAAATTTTTAAAGAGGAAGATTGTTGACTGAGAATTTTTGCTTTTTTAGGGTTTTTCCAAACATCATGTGATTTTAATTTAGCGTTAATTATTTTTAAACGGTTTTTTTTGAAATTATAGTCAAAAATCATCCTTAAACTTAAATATTCTATTTAACATAAGTTGAATATTTTGTTTAATAAGTTTTATATCTATCATAAAAATTTTGTTCCTTAAAGGATATGGGTTCCATGTTGTATCATTCTACATATGTATATGTAGAATGATACAACATGGTTAAATAAAAATTTTTATATACGTATATAGATGTATTCATATTATGATATCTTATTATATAAGATTAGTTTAATCTTTAATTATAGTTTATTTAAATTTATTTTACAGTCTTAATATACATAGGCTATGTCTATATTTTTTGTTTGTTTTATATTAGAAAATATTTTCTAATAATTATATATATAACCAATAAAATATTATTTCAATTATTATCATATATATTAATCATTATATTTGTATATAATTTATTGTTTAAAATCGTTATATGAAGTGGAAAACTGATAAATTTATTTAATTATAAAAATTAAATTATAAAATCATAATAATCAATATTTGGGATAAATGTAATCTTGTTATTTTGAAGTATGTAAATATTTGATGTAATAAGATAACATAGTTTATAGTATATAATATTTATCGATATTTTTATTTATAAAGAGACATATTATGTTGTCTAATATATTTTTTTCAAGGCAGTATCCTGTATCCTCAGAAGATTTACCACTGACATTTATATCTTTAGAAGAATGGATCTTAGTAAAATTATACGGACGAGATGTTATACAATATTTACATAACCAATTTACTTGCGATATTAAAAATTTAGATAAAGATAAATATAAGTTTTCAGCGTATTGCAATCAAAAAGGGAAAATGCTCAGCAATATGTACGTTTTTCACGTTAAAAATCAAGAAATGGCGTTTATAGAACGTTTAAACATATGCGAGAAACAGATTACAGAAATGAAAAAATATATAGTATCTTCTAATGTTTCTATTACTCCTGATTATAACGTAATACTTATTGGAATCGCTGGAATTAATGCGAGACAGTACTTAAGTATGTTTTTTTCGGTTATTCCAACCAAAAACTATACAGTAGTACATAATAAAGATGTTACTTTACTATATTTTGATGCTCCAACAGAACGTTTTTTATTGATTATTAATAATAAATCAACATTAGATTATCTTCTGAGCAAACAAAAACTTTATTGTATACAATTTAATGATAGTCGTCAATGGGCATTATTAGATATAGAAGCAGGTTATCCGATTATTGAATTAGCAACTAGTGAGTTGTTTATGCCTCAATCGGTTAACATGGATATGTTACAGGGCGTTAGTTTTAACAAAGGTTGTTATCTTGGACAAGAATCTATTGCACGTATTCAGTATCGTGGGAGCAATAAGAAAGAGTTATATCGGTTAATTGGTGTCATTGATTATTATAAGAATAAACAAACATTTCCTACAGCTGGTGATCGGATAGAATTAAAGTTAAATAATCAACATTGGAAAAATATTGGTATTATTTTGCAATCTTGTCGCATTAAAGAAAATAATGTATGGTTGCAAGCAGTATTAAATAGGTCAGTTTTGAATTCTTCAGAGTTAAGAATTACAAATATGAAAACTCATGATAGTTTTATTTTTTCTATTATTGATTATAATAAATTTAAATAATTTTAAAATTTTATATAAATCTTTTAAAAATCATAATGATCCTGTAGCAACCATTTTGGTAGATTATTTAAACCCATAATATGATGTAATATGCGTATTTTAAAATTGGGTACGGTGTTGATGAGATAAAAAATAAAATACTGTGCGTATTCTAAGAAATGATTTTTATCATGGAGTAACATGTGAAGATAGGGAATGTTTATAAGATTTTTAGTTATCCTGTATTTTATACTACGTTCATAATATTTTAAATAATTATAATGCCCAATATCTTTATTATTTTTTCTTAGCGTCTTTAGATAATTTAATAGAACTGCTGTATCCATAAGTTCTAAATTAATATTTTGAAAAAATAAAGGACATGCAAGATATGCAGATTTTCCTAGCAGTATTAAACGATGTTTTATAAAGTTATGAGCATATTGCATTCTCGGTATAAAAATTTTATGTTTTGTATTATTATATATAATACAGTGACCTAATATATTACAGATTGTAATTAAATCATAATTAACATATTGATCAGGGTTGGATACGTATAGATACTTTTTGGCTGTATGTGGTGGTAATAGCCACAAAACAACGGAAAGATGTGTGTTTTTTAATGGTAATAATATTAACAAACCATCATTATGAATAATAAAACGAAGAGTGTTTTTATGACTTTTTTCAGTGTAAATAATAGTTGTTAATCCATAATATTTTGTGTCTTTAAATAGCAAAGAAATACTTGTATTTTTTCTTATTAAAGAGTTGATGCCATCTGCACCTATTACCAATTTAGCTTTGAATATATAGTTATTATTTACTGTAATAAGCGCGAAATCTTCGTGATAACTTATTGTATTAAGTGAGCTTGAATCTATAAATATAATATTTCTTAATTGTCGTGCGCGATTGATTAGAGCCTGATATATTAAGCAGTCATCGATAATGTATCCTAGTTCAGGATAGCCTAAATAACCGGAATTAAAGACAGTTTTTTTTATATTATTTTTTTTAAGGATTTCTAATTTATATAATAAACTAGAAAAACTCGCTATGTCTTGGTTCCATATTTTTAAATACTGAAGTATTTTTAAACTAGTGATATTAACTAAAGAAGTTTTGATATTTTGTTGATCTGTTTCAGAAATATTCAAATGATTTCTGTGTTCTATGATTGCAATACGAAAACAATCATTTAGTCCACACGCTAATGCTAGCCCAGAAATTCCTTGATTTATAATAAGTATGTCAAAATTTTCCACATTATTGTTTATCTTAATAAAAAATTAATCAGTTTTCCAATTTAATATCGTGGTGACTAAAAGATGTTGTAGAAAAGTACTATATTTAATAAAAAATAAACCTACGTTTCGAGCAATGATTAATGGTAGATAATGATTACTGAACAAACGTACTAATCCATCGGTGATTTTAATAGTTTTATATTGATCTAAATATCTGTGTTTCTGATACGTATTTAACACGGAATAATCTCCAATATCTATATTTCGATATAATGCTTGCGTAATTATTTTTGATAAAACTACAATATCACGTAATCCAAGATTAAATCCTTGTCCAGCTATAGGATGTAAATTTTGGGCAGCATTTCCAACTAATGCCAGTCTGTGACTAATGTGGCTCTGCGCACGTGTTAGCCAGAGATCATAAAAGTATCGCGTTTCTATATTTAAAATTTTTCCTAATTTCCACCCAAATGTATTTTGCAGTTCTTGAGAAAATTTTTTTTTGTTCCATATAGATACTTCTTTATGTTGTTTGTTAGATATGCACCAAATTAAAAAACTAAAATTATTAGACATAGGCAACACAGCTAATGGCCCATGTTCTGTAAATTTTTCAAAAGCTCTGCCAAAATGAGGTATTTCAGTGGTAATTTTAGAAACTACAGCAATTTGTTGATAGTTATACCTAAACCATTTCATACCGCAGTTAGTGGCTAGTGCTGAATAGGCACCATCTGCTGCTACTATTAATTTTGAAACTATTTGATGACCATTATCTAAAGTAACTATAACTTTTTTTTTTCGCGTTTAATTTTTCTTAGAGTAGCGGGACAATATATAGTTACGTTTGATTTGTTTTTTAAAAAGTTAAATAATTTTTTTCTGAAAATATTTAACTCAATAACATAACCTAATTCTGATAATTGATGATCTTGAGCATTAATGAATACTTCATGAAGTCTATGGTATTCACTAATTTCTACTTGTTTTATAACAGTAGCGCAAGAAGACAAAATTGAAGCTATATTATTAATTCGTATCAATTCATAATAAGCTCCTCGTGATAACGCTATTACATGAGGAGGATATATATTTAAAGATAATTGTGTATCATAACAGTAAGGAGAATGTTGTTCTATTAAAGATATTTCTAAATCTCCTTTAGTTAATTTAAATAACATTAACGCTAGTATCGCGCCTGTCATTCCTCCGCCATGTATAATAATAGACATAAAATATTTATTTAACGCATAAATATAAAAAAATTTAATGTTGAACACTACAATATATAAATTAATATGATTAGATTTTATCTGTTAATATTTAGTATATTTGTTATAGTATAGTATATTCATTTAAGTATGATATTTAAATTTTAACGTATATATATAAAATATTTTGATAAAAATTAATTATTTAATTTAAAATATATATCAATTAAATTTAATTCGGCAGAATTTTCAATTTATAATAGAAGATAAAATCTATTCACTCCATTATGACATGATATATGAAAATATAATATATTGCCAGGATATAATTGTGAGTTATTATCTTTTATATAAAATGATCTTGTGTTTTAAGTTAAATTAGTGATCATTTGTAATAACCGAATTATTTGGTACTGTTTAGTATATTGTAGAATTTACATATTAATATATTTATCTTGATTCATCTGTTAAGATAATTTGATTATATTAGGTGATTTGCATATTTGTGCATAGTCTGTATAAGACGTTTTGTAAGATTTTCAAATACTTGATTTTTAGATCATATTTAAATAAATATTAATTATGTTAATTTTTTCAAAAAATTTTTGATAAAATGAAAGCGGTTTTATTTTTTATTTAAGATTTATGAAACATAAGTTTTGCATGTATATAAACTATATGATACATATTAGTATATTATACGATCATTGAAAATATAAGATATAATGCCAGGAAAGAAATATGCCTGAAAAACCAATAGATATTCAAATTTTTGGCCGAACATTACGGATTAATTGTCCGTCTAAGAAAAAAGATGCTTTAAATAAGGCAGTAGAAGATTTAACTAAACGTTTACAGGATTTAAAAATTAAGACAAGAGTGACTAATGCTGAACAATTAGTATTTATAGCTGCTTTAAATATATGTTATGAGTTAGCTCAAGAAAAATTGAAAACACGTGAATATGCAGCTAATATTGAGCAACATATTTTGTTATTGCAAAAAACAATCGAAAAAGCTTTAATTACGCACGCTCATATTACCGATCGAGCTGATGGAACATTAGAATGTTCTAAACATATATAGATTATATTTGTTGTATTAAATAATAAAATAATAAATATGCTGCATGGGTTATATTTTAATTTAATTTTGTTTTAGAATAAACAGTATATAAGTTTATTATATTTCACGACAATAGACAATATGTACATCTGTCATAATAAGAAATTATATAAAAGATCTATTCGTGAGTATATGCGTATTGTACGACGTTCTTTGACATTTCGAGAGCAATATACAGCAGCTCAACTAATTACTAATAAGATTATGACTATGGATTATGTACATAAATCAGAACGTATAGCAGTGTTTATTGCTTTTGATGGAGAAATAAGAACCTCTTTACTTATTCGAAATTTGTTATATATGCATAAACAGGTATATTTACCAGTTTTACCTTATTCAGAAAATCAATGTTTATTTTTTTTACGATATACGTTTTCAACGCCTCTTATATATAATCGTTTAAATATATATGAACCTGAATGGAATGTTAATTCTATTGTACCTGTAGAGAAACTAAACATTATATTCGTTCCGTTAGTTGCGTTTGATAATTACGGAAATCGATTAGGCATGGGTGGTGGTTTTTATGATAGAACCTTGCAAAATTGGAAAAATCAAAGTAATTATATACCTATAGGATTAGCATATGACTTTCAAAGAATACCTACTCAATTACTTCCTGTGGATGAATGGGATCTTACGTTACCAGAAATTGTCACCCCATCTTATCATTTAATTTCAGATGTTTATTAAATATATTGTTGTTCTGCGCAGCGTATATTATTATTTATAATATTTTACTGCTATAAATAGGTTATATTTCTTAAATATAAATAGTTAATTTTTATAATTTTCATAATGAATGTTAATTAATTCAGTGTATTTCTAAATAATTCTGATTTTTAGCCATACTAACGAGCATGCATACTTGTTATGCATGACTAAAAATCAGAATTATTTATGGTGTATATATTATTTAAAATTAAACTTTAAGTGTATAAATGAATTAGACAATTGTTTTTATACCTTCTTTTGTTCCAATTAATACGATATCTGCTCGTCTTTGCGCGAATATACCAACACTTACAACTCCTGGGATATTGTTAATTTTTGTTTCTAGTAATGATGCATTAGAAATTTTCATATTATATACATCTAAAATATTATTACCATTTTCAGTAATTACGTTATGTCGATACTCTGGTAAACCACCTAAACGTACTAGTTCTCTTGCTACTAATGAACGAGCCATAGGAATAACTTCTATTGGTAGTGGTCCACGTCCTAATATATTTACTTGTTTACTACTATCAACAATACAAATAAATTTTTTAGCTGCAGCAGCAATAATTTTTTCTTTAGTTAAGGCCCCGCCTCCACCTTTAATCATTTGCATATGAGCATCAATTTCATCTGCACTATCAACATATACATCTAGTCCATTTAAATTATTAAGATTGTATATAGGAATACCTAACTTTTTTAATTGATTGGATGAATAGTTTGAACTAGAAATTACACCTTCTATTTTTTCTTTTATACTATTTAATGCTTCAATAAAATACGTAATAGTAGAACCTGTTCCTATCCCTATAATTTTGCTAGACTGAATGTATTTTAAAGCTGCCCAACCTACTGATTTTTTTAATTTTTCTTTTGTCATATTGCACCTATACGTGACGTATATTATATATTTAGTGCGTATTACTTTTAATCTATTATTGCTTAATTTCTGATAAGGACTTTTATTTACTATAGATCAAAAATGATATTTAATGTGATTTTCTGATTTGAACAACAGATTTTATAATTTATACTGACATTTAAATTAAATACCATTTATAGGTATAATTAGCAGTATTTATCGAATTTAATTTGAAACAATTTTTATTTTGTCGACGTATAATCTGTATTAATATATTTAAAATTTTATGAATAAAAGTGATTCTTATAAAATATTAATAGCGTTTAAAGTAGAAAATATTTTTTCTAAGTATCTAATCATTGATTTTTGCCCTGTACGAATCCAAGCCCGCGGGTCATAAAATTTTTTATTTGGTTGCTCGTATCCATGTGGGTTACCTAATTGAGTTTGTAGAAAATATTTGTTGTATTGGTAGTATTTTAAAATTCCTTCCCAAGTAGCCCATTGTATATCGGTATCAATATTCATTTTTACAATACCATAACTGATGGCTTCTTTAATTTCTTCTTCTGTAGATCCAGACCCTCCATGAAATACTAAATTTAAAAAATTATTAGGCAATCCAAATTTTTTAGAAACATATTTTTGTGATTTCTGAAGTATTTTTGGATCTAATCGCACATTTCCAGGCTTGTATACACCATGTACATTTCCAAATGATGCAGCTATAATGAATCGTGGGCTGATAATATGTAATTTTTCATAAGCATAAGCTATATCTTCTGGATTTGTGTATAATAGTTCATGATTTAAATGATGATGATTAGTACCATCTTCTTCCCCTCCAGTACAGCCTAACTCTATCTCTAAAGTCATATTTAATTTGTCCATACGGCTTAAATATTTTGAACTGATTTCTATATTTTCTTTTAAAGATTCTTCGGATAGGTCTATCATATGAGATGAAAATAATGGGTTACCGGTTTTATAAAAATGTTTTGATCCTAAATCTAGCAGAGCATCGATCCAAGATAAATTCTTTTTAGTGCAATGATCAGTGTGCAAAATAACAGGGATACCATAGTGTTTAGCAATATGATGTACGTGTAAACTTCCAGAAATAGCTCCTAATACTGCTGTAGAATTATCGTCTTTATGATTATTTAAACCATATCCTGCCATAAAAGAAGATCCTTTTTTAGAAAACTGTAAAATAATCGGAGACCGTACACTAGCTGCAGCTTCTAATGCAGCATTAATTGAATCCATGCCTATACAGTTTACTGCTGGCAAAGCAAAATTATTTTTCTTTGCAAGATCAAATATCTTCTGTACATCATTTCCAGTGACTACCCCTGGTTTTATAGAATCAATAATCTTAATCATTTATTTTCTTCTTTTTTGATAAATATATATTTATGTAATATTATTTATATACATTCTATATGTATCTTCATACATAATACTAGTTAATTCATAATATGTATACTTTAATTATTTAATAGCATGTTTTTCAAGCATTTTTACCGATGGAAATGTTTTTCCTTCAATGAATTCTAAGAAAGCACCACCTCCGGTAGAAATATAAGAAATCTGATCGGAAACGCCAAAAAAATCAATAGCCATTAAAGTATCGCCTCCTCCAACAATAGAAAAAGCATTACTTTTAGCAATAGCATGAGATATCATTTCTGTACCTGTTCTAAAGTTTGGAAATTCAAATACTCCAATAGGACCGTTCCAAAGAATAGTTTTAGCACATTTTAAGATATCTAATATTCTAGCAATAGACTCATCACCTAAATCAAGAATTTGCTCATCATCTTTAATATCAATTACGGCTTTCATAGTTGCTTGAGCAGTTTCTGAAAATTCTGTGCTCACTCTTACGTCAGTAAGAGTAGGTATATCACAATTTTCTAAAAGTCGTTTTGCTGTAAGGATTAGTTCTTCTTCATATAAAGATTTACCTACTTTTTTCCCTTGAGCCGCTAAAAAGGTATTTGCAATACCTCCTCCTACTATGAGATAATCTGAAATCTTTGATAAGGAGTCCAAAACTGTTAATTTAGTGGATACTTTAGATCCTCCAACTATTGCAACCATTGGTCTCATAGGATTATATAATGCTTTACTTAAAGCTTCTAATTCTTTTTGTAGTAAGAGCCCAGAACAAGCTAAAGAAACAAATTTGCTTATACCGTGTGTAGAAGCTTGTGTGCGATGAGCGCTTCCAAATGCATCCATGACAAATATATCACATAACATAGCATATTTTTTTGATAATATCTCGTCATCATTTTTTTCTCCTTTATTAAATCGTACATTTTCTAAAATTAACAGTTCTTTCTCCGTAAAGTTTGTTGTACCTTCCAAATAATCTGTAACTAATCGGATTTTTTTTATGTTTTGACTAATTAATTGTTTTTTTAAATATTCAACTACAGGCTGTAAAGAAAGTTGTGCGTCGTAATTTCCTTCTATTGGCCGACCCAGGTGAGACGCTACCATAACATATTTACTTTTATTTAAAGCCAATTCAATAGTAGGTAATGATGCGTTAATTTTTCTATTAGAAGTAATAACTCCATTTTTAATAGGTACGTTTAAATCAGAACGAATTAAAACACGTTTATCTGTTAGGTCTAAATCACTTATTTTTATGATATTCATGACGGGAAACCTTTTATATGTATAAAGAAACGTATTAATAAAAGAATCATATATTAATAGTAAAAATATTTTTCCTTTACTATATATTGGACTTAACAATTAAGTTTGTTCTTTAACAATTAATTTTTAATAATAGTATATGATTTGGAATAAATTTAGATTGTAATTAATTAATCAATTAATAACATGAAAGCTCTTAAAAAATCAATGTGTTATAAGCAGTACATGATATACTGATGGTATTGGTATTTATACAGAAATATGAAATATTTTGTGGAATATAGTTATATTTGACTTATTTAATAATAATTTAATTTTTAAATTATTTATGGATTTTGTATTCTAATAATATAGTGATTAAGTATAGTAGTTAGCTAATATTCTGTAATTGATGTTATATCAGTATTAAGAATTTAGAATGTAATATAACCTTATAAGTTAATATTGTTGTTTTTGTATGGTTATCAATTAAAACTGTTAAATAACTAATAATATATGAAATTAATTTTTAGTTTTTAGTTTCACTTGAGTATATAGCATTTCTAATCCCAATGTAGCTGCTGTTAAGGCGGTGATTTGCGCGCAATCATAAGCTGGGGCTACTTCTACTAAATCAATGCCTACAATGTTTAAATTTGTAAAACTTCGTATTAACTTTAGAGCACGATAACTTGTTAGTCCGCCAATTACTGGAGTCCCAGTGCCAGGCGCTATGGCTGGATCTAAGCAATCAATATCGAATGTTAAATATATTGGGAAAGATTTAACAACTGATTTTATTTTATTTATAATAATATCTATATGTATGTCGTTAACATATTCTGCGTCTAATACTGTAAATCCAAAATGATTTTTGTATTCAGTACGAATACCAATTTGTATTGAATGTGTAGGGTCAATTAATTCTTCATTTAGTGCATGTAATATAATAACACCGTGGTCATATTTATTATCATTGTCATAGTAATCTGCATGCGCATCAAAGTGTATGATTGCGATTTTTCCAAAAATTTTTGAATATGCACGTAATATAGGTAATGTGATGTAATGATCACCTCCAAGTGATAGCATTTTTTTTCCAGAAATTAGTAAATGTTCAGCATGATTTTGTAGAGAGTTTACGAAATCTTGTATGTTTCCAGATTTATATATTAAATCCCCACAATCAACTACATGTAAATTTTTTCGTATATTAAAGTTCCAAGGCCAACGACAATGTTCCCAGGCTAAATTTATGGATGCTTGTCGAATAGCGGTTGGCCCAAACCTACTTCCTGATCGCCCAGAAGTAGCCATATCAAAAGGGACCCCAGTAATTACCCAATCACTATTGTTATTATAAGGATCAAATTCTAATGGAAATCTTAAAAACCCAAAAGCATTTGAAAACAAAGAGTTATCATATTTATAATTTAAAGTATGCATCTATTTCCTTTGCTTAATTAATGCATAAATAACTTATTATATACTAAATATAGTTTTGAGTAAAATTAAATAGAGTATCAATACAAATTGATAATATTTTAATAACTTCTATAACTTGTCGATAAATGTAATGTATATTGGTTTCATATCCTATAAATTTTTAGGGGCGTATTCAAATTAATTTATACTAAAATATGCAGTTATATTTATATAATATGATATATTGATCGCCTATAACTCAAAAATTGATTTATAGGCGATCAAATTTGTAAATAAAGTGCATTGCGACTTTATTATTAATTTTAATTATTTTATAAACAGAAAAAATAAAGATATTTTTGAAAAATGATAAATACAATAAGTTTTTATTTGAGCAGTTAGTGGGTATTCATTAAAATTTGGTGATTTATTTACAGGATGAAACAAGCTATGTTGGGATAATATTTATCATTTTTAATAAATCAATTTAAATACATATTTGATGATGGAAGTGAATAAGTGTAAATTTTAAAAAATTAGTTTGATTTTGATATAAACAATAGATGAAAGTATCTATGGTAGGGGTTTTCATGAAAATATTTGATTGTAATTTATTACTTAATAACGTTGAAATTATTTTCAAATAAATAAGATGCATTATACTATCTCGGTATTCATATATAGATGGATTTATACGTATAGTTTGCTTCATACATATTTTTATATGCATAACAGATCTTTTTAATAATAAGTTTTTATATTCTATATTTAAAAGGATAGAATGAATGGCTCAATATTTATTTACATCTGAATCTGTATCGGAAGGACATCCGGATAAAATTGCAGATCAAATTTCTGATGCTGTATTGGATTCTATCTTAGCACAAGATCCGAGAGGGCGTGTTGCATGTGAAACATTTATTAAAACAGGTGTAGTAGTAATGGGGGGGGAAATTACCACTACTGCTTGGGTAAATATGGAAGAAATTGCTAGAAATACTATTCGTGATATTGGTTATGTTCGTTCAGATATGGGATTCGATGCAAATTCTTGCATGATATTAAGTGTGATTAATAAACAATCTTCAGAGATTAAACATAGCATAGATCATAGTAATGTTTTAAAACAGGGGGCGGGCGATCAGGGATTAATGTTTGGATATGCTACTAATGAAACTAATGTTTTAATGCCTGCTCCGATAACATATGCGAATCTTTTAATTAAAAGAAAATCTCAAATGAGAAAAAATGGGGTGTTACCTTGGTTAGGATTAGACGCTAAGAGTCAGGTAACAGTTGCTTATGAAGATGGAAAGATAATTGGAATAGCAGCAGTTGTGTTATCCATTCAACATACTCGTGATATAAAGTTAATAGATCTACAAGAAGCTGTGATGGAAGAAATTATTAAACCAGTATTACCTAAAAAATGGTTGTCTGATAATACTAAATTTTTTATTAATCCTGGCGGTTGTTTTGTTGTTGGCGGGCCTATTAGTGATTGCGGTTTAACTGGAAGAAAAATTATTGTGGACACTTATGGAGGAATGGCTCGGCATGGTGGAGGATCTTTTTCTGGAAAAGATCCATCAAAAGTAGATCGCTCAGCCGCTTATGGGGCAAGATATGTTGCTAAAAATATTGTAGCAGCTGGATTAGCAGATCGTTGTGAGCTTCAAGTTTCCTATGCAATTGGAATACCAAATCCAATATCTATTAGTATTGAAACTTTTGGTACAGAGAAGACCTCACATGATATTTTGATAAAGTTAATAAATAATTTTTTTGATTTTCGTCCTTATGGTTTAATTACTATGTTAGATTTGTTAAAACCAATTTATAAAGATACAGCTGTATATGGGCATTTTGGTCGTGAGCATTTTCCTTGGGAGAAAATTGATAAAGTAGAATTACTTCGTGAGGCGGCTGGGTTAAAATTTACATCTCCGTAATATTTTACATATTTATTGTTTGATTAATATATAATGGTATTAGTAATATTGGGATTGTGACAATGTCAATGACAAGTTGATAATGGATTTTATATAAATAAATTTTTATATTTATTAAAAATTAATATAAACAAATTATTATTGTGTTTTTGAATAATTGTTCTCTTAAATACAGTGGAGTTTAAAAGGTTTATTTTAATGTGTATGTTAAATAAATATATTTTATATACTATAAAATAGTAATAATATATCTTTGTGATTAAGGGGAATGAATTTTATAGAGTGTATTTTTATAAAGAATTTATAGAATAAAAATAAAACTATTATTAGCGAAATAACTATGTATAGTTTTATTATCGATAGGTGGTTTGTTTAAAAAAATTTATATTAGAAATTGATGAGATGGTTATATCTATATAGTTAGTTGTTACTAATGATTAAAATTTTTTTGTATACAACAGTTTAAATTAATTATAACATTTTTACAAAAGCTAATTAATTAATTAATAAGTCTAAAATTTTTCATCTTTAATAAAAGAGATTTATAAAATAATTTATGTTAATGCATGAGATCACAAATTTACAAAATTATTTTCTAATAGCTATGCCTACTCTGCAAGATCCATTATTTAAACAGTCAGTAGTATATATTTGTGAGCATAATGATACGGGAGCTATGGGTATTGTCATCAATAAACTAGTTGAAAGATGTACAGTAGAAACTATATTACATAACTTGAAGGTTGTGTCTCCTGTACGAGATCCGTCTATTCGATTAGATAATCCAGTATTTTCTGGAGGTCCGTTGTTAGATGATCGGGGTTTTATTTTACATACTCCTAAAAAAGGTTTTGGATCTAGTGTTAATATTTCTTCAAAAGCTATGATCACTACATCTAGAGATATTTTAGAAACTTTAGGTACTCCTAATCAACCAAAAGATGTATTAGTCGCACTTGGCTATTCTGGTTGGTCTAAAGGTCAATTAGAACATGAATTAATGGAAAACGCTTGGCTTACTGTTCCTGCTAATGAAACAATTTTATTTCATACTCCTATTATTGCTCGTTGGAGTGAAGCTGCAAAAATATTAGGAATTGATATTCGTAGTATTACTGATCAAACAGGTCATGCTTGATGTTAATTGTTAATATAATAATGGGTTTTGATTTTGGTACTAAAAATATAGGAGTGGCAATTGGTCAAAAATTGACTTGTACAGTTAGGCCTCTTACTGTATTACAATCGCAATCTGGGATACCTAATTGGGAAAAAATTAAAGATATTTATAATATATGGAAACCAGTGGTAATGATAGTAGGATTACCTTTGAAGATAAATGGAGATGAGCAGCCTATTACTGTTTTAGCAAGAAGGTTTGCTAAACAATTAAAGAAACAGTTTCCTGTTGTAGTTGAGATGCATGATGAACGGTTTAGTACGAGTGAAGCGCGCTTAAATTATTTTGAAAATCATCACAATTATTTGCGCTCGCAACAGGATATTAAAATAAATGCAATAGCAGCTGGAGTAATTTTAAAAAGTTGGTTGAATCAGTCTTTTCGAATATGAGGAAATAACATTATTCTTGTATACAAGAATTGTTAATACTAAATACTAGAAGCTTTAATATGATGATAATGTTAAAATTTAATGATTATTTTGTGATTTATTATTTGGGAGTTTTTAATAAATAATATTAAGAATAATATTACTATATGTGCGCTTATAAATAAATAGTATGATTTGTAGTACGTATATATAGTTAATGTTTTTAATGAAAATATAGATGGTTTTAAAGATTTATTTTATATGGAAGTGAATATTAATGTTACGGTGAAAATATTTATTAATTTTTATAAGAAATCATATATCTGTTGTTATTTATGATTTAATCAAAGTTAAAAGGCTATATCAAATTTAGATTGGTGATTAAATCATATATGTTTATGCATTAACTTTTTCACTTAAATAAACGGTGTTTAGCGGTATTTATTTTTCGAATATATATATTGCTTACAGAGTTTTATGTGTAAATAAAAATCAAATTAAGAAGTCTTCATGACAAATAAAAATAAACGTATATTTTGTTTAACATATAAATTAGTATGAGTATTATATTAATAAATATATGTTTAAGTTTTTGTAAATGTTTATAATAATAATTAATTATTTTTTTATAAAAGTAAATATTGATTTTTTATCAAAAATAAAAAATATGTTTTGATTCTCGGATACTATGTTTCATAAATTATAAAAATACGGTCATTAAGTTTTTATAGAGTTAATTTATTCTGCGTGAGCGCTGTTATTTTTAAAAATAAAATATTTGTAGAATTATGTATTAATTTTCAAGTTGAGTTTTTATATTTTATTTATATTAGAGTGTTTTAATTACTTTTAAAGTATATCAATGAGTGTCTATATTGGGTTTATTTTTTAATTTGTAAAATATCTTTTAGCAGAGTTAAAATTGATTATAGAATATATTAGTTATATGTAATATAAATTTAATATTGTAAAATATATATATGGCTCAAAATTTAATTTTTTCGAAAAAAATATTACTATGGTATCAAAAGTATAGAACGCCAAATTTACCATGGCAATTGAATAAAACAATGTATAAAACATGGCTATCTGAAATTATGTTGCAACAAACACAAGTAAAAACTGTAATTTTTTATTATGAACGATTTGTTGTAAGGTTTCCAACAATTGTACAATTGGCAGAAGCAGAATTAGACGAAGTATTATTTTTATGGAGTGGATTAGGCTATTATGCACGAGCCAGAAATTTGCATAAAACAGCTAGAATTGTTGTTAAGTATTATTGTGGTAATTTTCCAAAAGATTTTAATGTGCTTATTTCTTTTCCTGGTATTGGAAGATCTACTGCAGGAGCTATTTTGTCATTAACATTAGATCAACATCATCCTATTCTTGATGGTAACGTAAAACGAATATTAACAAGATATTATGCTTTTGATTATTTGTTAGGAAACAAATCTAAAATAAATAATAAACTGTGGTTATTAAGTGAACAATTACTTCCTGATACAGGAACGGGAGTTTTTAATCAAGCTATGATGGATTTGGGAAGATTAATATGTACTAATAAATGCCCAGCCTGCAAAGATTGCCCTCTTCAAGAAAATTGTCAAGCTTTTTTAACTCATAGAGTTAATCAATATCCTAAGAAGGAACCACCTAAAACGTTATTAAAAAAAACTATTTGGTTTTTATTATTGTTATTACAACGTCGTACAGTAAAAATTATATGGCTTGAAAAAAGATCATATCAGACGATTTGGGGAGGATTATTTTGTTTTCCTGAGTTTTCTAATATTAATATGTTGGATATATGGTTATTGAATTGTAATCTACATAATGATCAATATATAGACTTACCTATTTTGAAACACAAATTAAGTAATGTTGATTTAGAAATTAGACCAATATTACTTAATATAAATAAAAAGATAAATTGTCAGAAAGATGGAATCTGGTATAATTTAATGGATCCTCCAATTGTTGGGTTGCCTAAACCAATTTCTAATATATTACAGAAATTGTAGTTATAATTATAGCAGAAATATTGAATAAAATTTAAATTAAAAGTTATTATTATAACAAAAAGATTTATAATCATGTCTAAAATAATTTATTGTGTTTTTTTAAAAAAATACGCCGAAGGATTAGATGCTCCGTGTTATCCAGGATCGTTAGGAAAATATATCTATGAGCACGTTTCTAAAGACGCATGGCTGAAATGGAAAAATAAACAAATTATTTTAATAAATGAAAATAAATTGAATATGATGAATATTTCAGATCGTGCGATACTTGAAAGAGAAATGCAATTTTTTTTATTTGGAAAAGATTTTAGACACGAAAATTATTAATTGAATTAGTAATTGAATAGTTTCCTTTTAATTGTTTTTTAAAAAGTAGCATTAATTTTTTATAATTACAAGTTAAGTAACAAAAATCCAAATGAGTATATATACTCATTTGGATTTTTGTTACTTAACTTGTAATTTAATATTAAAATAATTTATTGTTTTAATTTTTTATGTGCTATATATCGTTTATCGAAAATAAACATTTTATTTAAGATCAACGAATTTATCTTTGTTATAGATTAATAATGGTTTTGAATCTCCAAATACTACTGATTCGTCAATTATGACTTTATCTATATTGTTTTGAGAGGGTAATTCATACATTACGTCTAGTAATATGTCTTCTAAAATAGCTCTCAGTCCACGGGCACCAATTTTTCTTTTCATAGCATTGTTAGCAATAGCAGTTAATGATGTTTCTGAAAATTCCAATTTTACCCCATCTATGTGGAATAATATTTCGTACTGTTTTATTAAGGCATTTTTTGGTTCTTTTAAAATTTTTATTAATTCTTTTTCTCCTAGTTCATCTAAAGCAGAAATTATTGGTAGTCTTCCAACGAATTCTGGAATTAGACCAAATTTAATTAAATCTTCTGGCTCAATTTGTTTTAAAAATAAATATTCAGTATTTTTAAGTGTATCGTTGTTTTCTGAGATTTGAAAACCAATTGTGCGTTTGTTGGTAGTGCGTTGCTGCACAATTTGATGTAAACCAAAAAAAGTACCTCCACAAATAAAAAGAATATTAGTAGTGTCCACTTTTATGAATTCTTGCTGTGGATGTTTACGACCTCCTTGTGGGGGTACCGCAGCTATAGTCCCTTCGATTAATTTTAATAAGGCTTGTTGTACTCCTTCTCCAGAGACATCTCGGGTAATAGAAGGATTTTCTGATTTTCTAGAAATTTTATCTATCTCGTCTATATAAATAATACCTTGTTGTGCTTTATTTACATCATAATTACATCGTTGTAGTAATTTTTGTATAACGTTTTCTACATCTTCTCCTACATATCCTGCTTCTGTTAAAGTAGTAGCATCTGATATAGCAAATGGTACATTAAGAAAATTAGCTAATGTTTCTGCTAATAACGTTTTCCCACTTCCTGTGGGGCCGATTAATAAAATATTACTTTTAAATAATTTTGTACCATTATCACACACATATATATCTTCATTACGTAAACGTTTATAATGATTATATACTGCTACTGCAAGTACTTTTTTAGTATGTTCTTGACCAATTACATAATCATCCAAATGACTTTTAATTTCATAGGGTGTTGGAAATTTAGTCAAATTTTCGTTAATTACTTTATCTTTAAATTCTTGATTAATTATATCTTTACATAACCCAATACATGTATCACAAATATGCGCTGATACTCCAGCAATTAATTTTAATACTTGGTTTTGGTCTTTTCCGCAAAATGAACAATATAATGTATTTTTTGAATGATTTTGATGATTATCGTTCACAGTTTAATATCCTTACTTTTAATTCTTAATCAATGCACATGAACTGCAAATCTGTTTGAAAATAAAAAATAAATTCAGATATAAATTATGTTTACAGGTAATGATAATAATAAAATATAAAATAAGTAATGATGCGAATTTATGTTCGTTGGGATAATACACAATCTATTAATCCATATTTCATAGCTTCATCAGCAGATAAAAAGCAATCCCGTTCTGTATCTTTGCTGATTGTATCAACAGATTGTCCTGTATGTTTTGCCATTAGCTCGTTTATATTATTTTTAATTTTTAATATTTCTTTGGTATGAATAGCAATATCAGTAGCTTGGCCTTGAAAACATCCTAATGGCTGATGAATCATTATTCGAGCGTTCGGTAAACAAAATCGTTTGCCTTTAGTGCCGGAAGCTAATAGAAAAGCACTCATAGAAGCAGCTTGACCCATACAAAATGTACTAACGTCAGGTTTTACAAATTGTATGGTGTCATATATTGACATTCCTGCAGTTATTAATCCTCCTGGAGAATTAATATACAAATGGATGTCTTTTTTTGAGTTTTCTGATTCTAAAAACATTATCTGTGCAACGATTGAGTTAGCTATGTTATCTTCTATCGTCCCTGTCATAAAGATAATTCTTTCTTTTAGTAATAAGGAAAATATATCATATACACGATCTCCTCGGATAGTTTGTTCTATTACTGTCGGTACTATTACCATATTTCGACAACAATAAGGCGCTTTAAAATTGTTTAAATATTTCCATGGCATGCACTGTATCCTCTTTTATTAGATGTCTATAAAATAGAAGTATTCTTTAAATCTTGATATAATACAATTTGTGTAAAATTTCAAATTAAATTTTTTATGATTATGCTTTTATTAATTAAAATTAGTTATGTTGTGTTATAATTTTTTGAGTAACTTGCTATTTGTTAGATATTATAATAGAACAGTTTATATATATGTTGTTTTTTATTATTGCAGCGTATATTTAAATTTATTAAATGTAGTATCTTTTTTAAAATTTTGACCGATTAAAAATAAAGATCAATTGTTCTTTGTGTTAAAAACAGATTGAAAATATAATTTCATGGTTGTAATGTTGGTTTTAAATGATCTGATTTTTTTATGACAAATTAAATGAATAATTATCATCAATATTTTAGATAATTTTATTGAGCAATAATATGGTTTATATTGTATTTATCCCGGGCTTTAAAATCAAATTTTATTAAAAAGTGTAGAATAATTTTGTTTCAAATATTTATTAATACTATGTGTTTTATTAATTTGTTGTTTTAAATGATCAAATATATTTATTAATAATATAGCAATTTAATAGCATTAAATTGCTATATTATTTTTGTTTTGATATTTTGTTTGTGTATAATAGTTTTTAAATGATATTTAATATATTTATGATTTTTATATGAAAATATATATTGTTTTATTGTATTAATTAGATTGCTTCAATGTCAGACCGATAAAATTCTAAAAAATTTAGGATTTTTATTCTTTAAAATAATAAGGAAGATGAAATATTTTTCATTTAGATTTTGTTAATAATATTCATGAAAATATTAATATTTATATTAATAAATAGTCTTGTGCACTATAATTAAAAATTGGTTTAATATGTGTTGATAAAGAATTAGATTATTTTTAGCATTGTTTTTCAAATATATAATGTGTTTATATATTTGAAAAATTATGTTGGTTTCATTTCTGAGATTTTTATTATTAATGATTTTTGATTTTTCTTAATTTTAATTTTATATATGGTTGTATATATATTATAATAGTATATAAATTTTGTTATTGTCATCGTTAAATATATAGTCAAGTATACAAACTGTATTTGTTCCGTTACGTGTTTTGAATAATAAAATAAATAGAATTATAATTCGCTAATTTTAGTATCACTTTCTAGTAAATAATTACTTTATAATTTTTTAAAAAGAAATAAGAATTTTTAACATGAAATTTATAAAGATATATCTTTAGGAAGATATGTTAAATCCAGCGCGGCGTGTTATATTAGTAATATGTCAAGATAAATGACAGTATAGTGTATTTGCAAATCTTTAATATTTTTAATAATTACGTGTATATCTAATTTATTTTTATTAGCTTTTATAAATGGAACATAATAAAGAAAATATGAAATTATGTAAAGTTATAAGCATATATAAAAATTCTATAATATAATTATAATTGAATGAATTAATTTAAACTATACAGTGTAGTAATATTGGAATTAATTATATCTATAAATCTAAATATTTAGATGACTCATTTTAAGTGATTGAATATTTAATTAATTTTTATATTATAGAATGAAATTAACCTCGGTTATAAACATGTAGAATTATATTCTAATGGTTATTAAGAAGTTGCAAATATAGCAGAATTTTTAGGTATGTATTAATTTATTTACATTAATAAAGGCTTGCTGTAAAATAGGTAGTTTAAAAAATAAATATATTTAATTGCATTAAAATTTGTTGTATGAAATTCAGTGTATATAATATAAAAAAATATGTTTTTTGTTGCTTGCTGTGTAGTTGTATAACAACATTGAGTGGGTGTAGTGATTTAGTATTATTGTATCCTAAGGGGCAAATTGGGATAGAAGAACGTTCACTAATATTGACTGCGTTCGGATTAATGCTCACTATAGTTGTCCCAGTGATTGTAATGACAATTTTTTTTACTGTAAAATATAGAGCATCTAATGTTAAAAATATACAGTATAATCCTAATTGGGTAAGTTCTAGAAAAATAGAATTTGTGATTTGGTTTGTTCCAATTTTAATTATTATTTTTTTAGGAGTCCTAACTTGGAAGTCAACTCATAAATTAGATCCAAAAAAACCTATTATATCTTCCTCTGCGCAACCGATAATTATTAATGTTATATCATTAGATTGGAAATGGCTTTTTATTTATCCGAAACAAAATATAGCAGTTATTAATGAGCTTGTTTTTCCAACATGTATACCTATAAAATTTAATGTTACTTCTAATTCAGTTATGAATTCTTTTTTTATTCCTCAATTAGGAGGACAAATTTATGCTATGGCTGGAATGCATACTGAATTAAATTTAATAGCTAACGAAGTAGGACGATATAAAGGCATGTCATCAAATTTTAGTGGACAGGGATTTTCTAATATGAAATTTACTGTCTTTGTTACACAAACTGAAAAAGAATTTGAACAATGGGTGCAAAAAGCTAAAAAATCATCTTATCACATTAATAATATGTCAATTTATGAAGAGTTAGCTAAACCTAGTGAACATCATCCGATAATTTATTTTTCTAATGTACAATCTAACTTGTTTTATAATGTGATTAATAAATTCAAACATCAAAAGCAAGAACATTTTTAGTATTTAATTTTTTGATACAAGAATGATATATTTTTAAGTGATATTATAAATATAATAAGGATAATAAAGTAATGTTTGGAAAATTAACAACACATTCTATTCCATATAATGATCCAATTATTATGTCTACAATTGTTATTGTTTTTTTTATTGGAATAATACTTGTTGGTATTATTTCGTATTATAGCAAGTGGCAATATATTTGGGATGAATGGATTACCTCTGTAGATCATAAAAAAATTGGGATTATGTATATTGTAGTTGCATGTGTTATGTTTTTACGTGGTTTTGCTGATGCGATTATGATGAGAGCGCAGCAAGCTTTGTCTTCTTCTGGTTTGTATGAATTTCTTTCAGTTCATCACTATAATCAAGTAATTACTGCTCATGGTGTGATCATGATTATATTTATGGCTACTCCTTTCGTAATAGGGTTAATGAATCTGATAGTTCCATTACAAATTGGAGCACGAGATGTTGCTTTTCCTTTCTTGAATTCTTTGAGTTTCTGGTTGTTTATGGTAGGTGTAATTTTAATAAATCTTTCTTTAGGGATAGGGGAATTTGCACAAACAGGGTGGGCAGGTTACCCACCATTATCAAGTAAAGAGTACAGCCCTGGTGTTGGTGTCGATTATTGGATATGGAGCATACAAATTTCAGGAATAGGAACCACTTTAACTGGTATAAATTTTTTTACCACAATCTTATATATGAGAGCCCCAGGTTTATCAATGATGAAGATGCCAGTATTTACTTGGACTGCATTATGTACAAATACGTTAATTATTGCAGCTTTTCCAATTTTAACTGTTACTATTGCATTATTAACGCTAGATCGTTATCTAGGAACCCATTTTTTTACTAACGATTTGGGTGGAAATATGATGATGTATATTAATTTATTTTGGGCTTGGGGGCATCCAGAAGTATATATTTTAGTTTTGCCTGTATTTGGTGTGTTTTCAGAAGTTGTTTCTACTTTCTCACAAAAGAAATTGTTCGGATATACTTCGTTAGTATGGGCTACTATCGCTATTACTGTATTATCTTTTTGTGTATGGTTGCATCATTTTTTTACCATGGGAGCAGGTGCTAATGTTAACGCATTTTTTGGTCTCATGACTATGATAATTGCCATTCCTACTGGTGTAAAAATTTTTAATTGGTTGTTTACTATGTATCGAGGAAAAATCATTTTTACTTCTCCGATGTTGTGGACTATTGGATTTATTATTACATTTTCTATAGGGGGAATGACTGGGGTATTATTAGCTGTACCCGGGGCTGATTTTGTATTACACAATAGTTTATTTTTAATCGCTCATTTTCACAATGTTATAATTGGGGGTGTGTTATTTGGTTGTTTTGCTGGTGCTACTTATTGGTTTCCTAAAGCTTTTGGATATATTTTAAATGAAAAATGGGGAAAAAGAGCTTTTTGGTTTTGGATTATTGGATTTTATGTAGCATTTATGCCGTTATATATTTTAGGATTTATGGGTATGACTCGTCGATTAAGTCAGCATATTGATCCAATATTTTCATCAATGTTAATAACAGCATCAATAGGTACTATACTAATTGGGTTGGGTATTATATGTCAATGTATTCAAGTAATAGTTAGTATTTTAAATCGTGATAAGTACAAAGATTTGAATGGAAATCCGTGGAATGGATCTACTTTAGAGTGGTCTGTCCTTTCTCCTCCACCATTTTATAATTTTGCAATTATTCCTATAATAAATGATGAGCGTGATGCCTTTTGGTATGTAAAAAATAATAAAAAGGTCAATTTTTGTTCTGACCAATATAAATCAATACATATGCCTAAGAATACTTATGCTGGAATTTTAATATCTTTTTTCAGTTTATTATTTGGATTTGGTATGATTTGGTATATATGGTGGCTAGTTATTTTTAGTATACTTGGAGTTGTTGCGACTTGGATTATCTATACATTTAATAATAATACAGAGTATACTGTATCAGTAGAAAAAATTAAAGAAGTTGAACATATTAATAATGCATAAATACAATAATTTAAATAAAAAAACGATATTTGGTTTTTGGTTGTATATAATGAGTGATTGTATTTTATTTGCAAGCTTGTTCGCAACGTACTCAGTATTATGCAATAACACAGAAAATTTTTATTCAGGCAAGGAAATCTTTAAGTTACCTCTTATATTTATAGAGACTTGTTGCTTGTTATTAAGCAGTTTTACTTATGGTAAGGTCATGATATATGCAGAGAAATTATATGTGAAAAAAGTAAATATTTGGATGGGGATGACTTTTTTATTAGGATTATTTTTTATTGGAATAGAAACTTATGAATTTTTTCATTTAATTAAGTCAGGGCACAATCCACGTCAAAATGCATTTCTTTCTTCTTTTTTTACTTTGGTAGGAACCCATGGGATACATGTAATGGCTGGGCTTATTTGGATTGTAGTAATGATGTTACATGTCACATGCCAGGGATTGACTAAAATTAACTATATACGATTGCAATGCTTAAGTTTATTTTGGCATTTTCTTGACATTATATGGATATGTGTATTTACTGAAGTATATTTACTGGGAATATTGTAATTTATGAAAAATGGTTATACACATAATTCATATTTGATTGGGTTTGTATTATCTATGATTTTGACAATCATTCCGTTTTTTATGGTTACATATAATATAATCAACAAAAAGATATTAATGAATATTATTATATCGTGTGCAGTAATTCAGATTTTTGTTCATTTAATTTTCTTTTTACATTTAGGAAACACATCTCATAAAGTATGGAATTTGATATCTTTAATGTTTACGGTATTTATTGTTTTTATTCTTATATTTGGAAGTATATGGATTATGACACATTTGCATCATAATTTGATGATTTGAATAATAATAAGACAATTTTATTTTTATGAATAAATATTATTTAAACTTAATAAAGCCGGGGATTGTTATAGGAAACTTAATGTCGGCTATAGGGGGATTTTTAATAGCATCACGAGGTCATATACATTATCTTTTGTTTATTAAAATGATTATAGGGATATCATTAGTTATAGCTGCTGGTTGCTTATTAAATAACATTATTGATCGAGATATTGATTCGGTTATGGAAAGAACTAAAAATAGAGTATTAGTACAACATAGTAGATTGTTTTTAAATAAAAGTATATTATATGCGGTAACTTTAAGTGTATTTGGTTTTTTATGTTTGAGTTATACAAAGAATTTTTTAATAGTATATTTAGCGGCAATAGGTTTGTTCACATACGTTGGAATATATAGTTTATGGATGAAACGTAGGTCTGTTTATAGCATAATAGTTGGGAGTATTTCAGGAGCAATGCCGCCAGTGATTGGATATTGTGCTGTTACAAATAGATTTGATATGGGAGCTTTGATTTTATTAATGATTTTTAGTTTGTGGCAAATTCCACATTCTTATTCTATTGCTATTTTACGGTTACATGACTATAAGGCAGCTTTAATTCCAACTTTCCCTATTAAAAAGGGGGTGAAGTTAACTAAGAATCATATGATGATATATATTATTGGATTTATTATAGCAACTATATTATTTACTATAATGGGATATACTAGTTATACGTTTTTAATAATAATTAGCATGATGAATTTATGGTGGTTATATATAGGATCATATGGGTACGAAATAATTAACAATGATAGTTTATGGGCAAAAAGAATGTTTCAATTATCTATTATTATTGTAGTATCTTTAAATTTACTCTTATCTCTAGATCCTATTTTATTTTACAAATAAATGATTTACTATCATATAGTATATTATTAAATTCATATTTTTAGTAAAATTAATTATGGCTATATTTTGGAACATAACTTTAAAAAATAGTTTAATGTTGTAAACATTTATAGATTTTATTTTAATATCTATATGTATAGATATTAAAAACCATACTGATTTGTGTTCAGAATATTTATATATTTTTATTTTGATGACTAACAAAGAACTGCATACTATATTAGGACTAGGAATAATATTTGCGCTTCGTATGTCGGGTGTATTTATGGTTTTACCCGTCTTAACTATTCACGTTTCTGCTCTTACAGGAGCGAATGGATATTTAATAGGTGTAGCGATTGGAATATATGGCTTAATGCAAATAATATTTCAATTACCATTTGGATTAATGTCTGATAAAATTGGACGGAAGCCTGTTATTATCGGAGGGTTGGTTTTATTTGCTATTGGTAGCGAAATAGCAGCTGTCACCAATAATATTTGGGGGCTTGTTGTTGGACGTGCACTACAAGGATCAGGAGCCATAAGCAGTTCACTTATAGCATTGTTACTAGAATCAGTTCAAGAACGACATCATATCAAAGCCATGGCTGCAGTTGGAATAAGTTTTGGTATCACTTTTGCTACTTCTATGATTTTTGGCCCGATTATTACGGATATGTTTGGATTACACGGGTTATTTCATATTATTACTATATTGGCTGTATTAGCTATAATATTTACTTATATTATAATCACACCAATTTCTTTTTGTCCAATAAAAAATGATGAAAATTTATTTGTTATGTTTGATAAAATTAAAAAAATATTTACTCATTCTCAATTAATAAAACTAAATTTTAGTATATTTTGCGTACATACTATTTTAATACTAAACTTTATTGCTTTACCTAAAGCGATAATAAATTTAGGATTCCCACTTGGAGCGCATTGGAAGATTTATAGTATTGTTATGATAACGTCTGCACTAACAGTATTAATGTGTGTTATATGTTGTGAGGGTAAAAATTATGCAAGAAAAATATTAATTATTTGTATGAGTATTTTATTTTTATCTGAATTAATTATGTTAACGAATATGTGTCATTATCGAATGTTTTTGTTGGGTATGCAGTTATTTTTTATAGCATTTAATTTAATTGAAGCAATATTGCCTACTTTAATCAATAAAGAATCGCCGAAAAAATATAAAGGAACTACTATTAGTATTTATTCTGTTGGACAATTTTTAGGCGTAGGATGTGGAGGAATTTTAGGTGGATTTTTATTAGAAATAAAAGGAATATGGTTAATATTATTTTCTGCATTAATCATATCAATATTGTGTATTATAATGAGTTACATATTACGATAATTTATTTTTTAATATATATTGTAAAAAATTTGTGATTAAACCTTTAATGGTATTGAGTATTAAAAGAAAAATTTAGTTGTTTTTGTATAAAAGTACTGGATCAATAATTTCTTAATGCACACATGAATTATAAAATATATTCATATAGTATATATTACACTTTTAATAAATTAACGAGATAATGGAGGTCGGTAAATTTTTATATTACGAAAGCCTTGTTTATATAGATATATTGCCTGTAATCGACTCATTATTCCATGATCACAATATAGCGCATACACTTTGTTTGGATCTAATTTGGAAAATTGATCGATTAATTTGTAAAAAGGTATCTTTTTTATTTTTATGTTAGTAGTTAAATACAGAGGATTATTCTTCTGTTCGGTTTCTGTACGTATATCCAATATTATATCGTTATTATTTAATATTTTTTTAGTTTCTACTTCAAATAAATGTTGACTAGTTATTTGATCGGGAATATTTTGCACATCTATTATGCAAGATTGAGATACTGCCCGGTCTAATATAGTAAAATCAAAATTATTTTCTTCAAGTTCGATGCGTTTTTTTGTAGTTTTTGCAGCTGATTTTTGAGATATTGTACCACAATACTCTGGAACAGATTTTGAAAATGTTTCTGTTCCTATTTCTCTAGCTAAATTAATAATTTTTTCTTTATCATAAGAAATTAAAGGGCGAAATATTATGTGATTAGATACACTATCAATAAGCGCTAAATTGGTCAAGGTTTGACTAGATACTTGTCCTAGTGCCTCTCCTGTTACTAATGCAGTTATGTTCCATCGATCAGCTACTAATGATGCAGAACGTATCATCATGCGTTTTAATACTATTCCTATTTGATTATCTTTTATTTTAGAAACGATTTCTTTAATGACTTCTGAAAAATCAATAGAAATAAATTTTATTTTATGAGAACTACTAAATTTATTCCATAAATAATATATTATTCTAGATACTTCGATAGTATGCATAGGTGTTCCTAAATTAAAGAAGCAATAGTTAACCTTACATCCACGTCGGATTAACATATAACTAGCAACTGCTGAATCAAATCCTCCTGAAATTAATGATATAAGTTCTTGTTGTGTACCTATTGGTAATCCTCCTAATCCTTCAAAACGTTCGAGGATTATAAAAAGTTGATTATTCTTAATTTCTAAATATACAATTCTGTCAGGTTTTATTAAATTGACTCTAGTATTGTTTATATGTTGACACAGTTTTTTTCCTAAATAATGTTCGACTTCCTGAGAAGTAAAATTATGTGCGCCATGACGTTTAACTCGTACGCAAAAATCCTTTCCTGATAATTCAATATTACAGTTTAAATTAAGTGTAACATTTTTGTAAATGTCTTTTAAAGAATTAAATACACTCTCTTTAACTAATAAAAAATGATGAATACCAGGAATATTCGTTAAAATAGCACATATTTTTTGGTTATTATTAGATCTTATTTCAAGATAATCCCAATGACGTATAATTGATGTTGGTTCTTTATTTTTTTTTAAAATAGTCTTAATATTAACAATAAGAATTTTTATAAAAAATATTCGCACAGCACGACTTTTTATTGTAATTTCCGGTGAAAATTTAATGATTATTTTCATATTAATGCTTTGTAGTATTCTAAAAGAACATGATAATTAATATTCTATATTAAATCTATTATATTAAATAAACATTAATTATCTTAATATAATCTAATTACTTCTTGTATGAACACAAGAAGTTTAATATATTATTTTATAGTTTATTGTAGGAGATATGCAAATAATATTTAAAGTTGTTAAAATAAGTTATAATTATAATAATATATTAAATATCATTATAATTATATAACTACATATATGAATCCAATTCCAGTCAGAACAGATTAGTTAATGTTTTGGTTTATGATATATTGAAATATTATATTTATGCTTGATTTTATTAATGAGTTGCATGATAGCCACAAACAAGTAGATAGTGCTATTGAACATTATCTGGTTATGTTTCTTAATCGGGATATATCTCTTCTTGCGCAAGCAATACGCTATAGTGTTTTATTAGGTGGAAAGAGATTACGTCCTTTTTTGGTTTATCAAACGGGGAAATTATTTGGTATTAAATCGTCAAAGCTTAATGCTCCAGCAGCAGCTATTGAATGTATGCATGCTTATTCTTTAATTCATGATGATCTACCTGTTATGGATAATGATAAACTACGTAGAGGATATCCGACATGTCATGTTAAGTTTGGTGAAGCTATTGCTATTTTAGCAGGCGATGCTTTACATACATTAGCTTTTACTATTCTTTCAGAAGCACATATGCCAACAATTACAGACCAAGATCGTTTAAAAATGATTGCCACATTAGCTGCTGCCAGCGGCGCTAACGGAATGTGTTTTGGACAGTCTTTAGATTTAATTAATAAAAATAATAAAAATATATCAGCTACACAGTTAGAAACTATATACCAATATAAAACAGGGTCGTTAATTCGCGCGGCAGTTCGTATCGGAGCTTTATCGGCAGGAAATAAAAGTCGTGATGCATTGGAATCTCTCGATCATTATGCTACAACCATAGGTTTAGCTTTTCAGATACGAGATGATATTATAGATACTTCATCATATGCATATGATAATAAGAAAGGGGAGCGAGTAAAGAGTATACGATCGAAACATGATAATACTTATTCAAAAATATTTGGGTTAAATACAGCTCGCTCTAAAGCTGAAGAATTATATTGTGAATCATTAGCATCTTTAAAATATATTGCTAAATTAGGTTATAATATCAGTACTTTATCTGCATTTTCACGCTATATTATTAAGCGTAGTGATTAATTTTTTCAAAATAATATATTAAATAATTTAATATGAACTGCAGCTTAAATAAATACTCTGTATTAGATTTAATCAATACTCCAAAGGAATTACGACAACTATCTGAAGATAAGTTAATGAAATTATGTAATGAATTACGTCAATTTCTTTTAACTAGTGTTAGTAGATCTAGTGGACATTTTGCGTCTGGATTGGGAGCTATAGAACTTACTGTAGCATTACATTATATATATAACACTCCATTTGATTATTTAATTTGGGATGTTGGACATCAAGCGTATCCTCATAAGATTCTGACAGGACGTCGTGAGCTCATTTTTAGTATTAGAAATAGAAATGGATTACATCCATTTCCTTGTCGTGATGAAAGCGAATATGATGTATTATCGGTAGGACATTCTTCTACTTCTATTAGCGCAGGATTAGGATTAGCAATTGCTGCAGAACGAGAAATGTTAGGGCGTCGTACAGTATGCGTGATAGGAGATGGAGCAATAACTGCTGGCATGGCTTTTGAAGCAATGAACCATGCTGGATCTGTCAAATCTGATTTATTAGTTATATTAAATGATAATGAAATGTCTATTTCAAAAAATGTGGGAGCGTTAAATAAGCACTATGCTCATATTTTTTCAAAAAAAATATATTCTAGTTTAAAATCAGATAGTAATAAAATGTTATCTAATAGGTTTATGGCTAAAAAATTAATTGAACATACGGGTAATAAAATTAAACACTTTAGTACATCAAGTTCATTATTCTCACAACTTGGTTTCAATTATATTGGACCTATCAATGGGCATAATGTATTAGAATTAGTACATACTTTAAGAAATGTACGTAATATGAAAGGACCTCAATTTTTACATGTTATTACTAAAAAGGGTTGTGGATATAAACCTGCAGAAAAAGATCCTATCAAATGGCACGCAGTGCCAAAGTTTGATCTGAAAATTGGATCATTACCTATAGAGAATACTAAAAGTATAACTTATTCCGAAATTTTTGGTGATTGGTTATGTCAAGTTGCAGCTCATGATAATAAAATTATAGGGATTACACCTGCTATGCGAGAAGGTTCTGGAATGAATATGTTTTCTCAGAAATATCCAAAACAGTATTTTGATGTTGCGATTGCTGAGCAGCATGCTGTAACATTTGCCGCTGGATTGGCTATTGCAGGATATAAACCAGTTGTTGCTATTTATTCAACATTTTTGCAACGTGCATATGATCAAGTAATTCATGATGTGGCCATTCAAAGCCTACCTGTTTTATTTGCTGTTGACCGAGGAGGTATTGTTGGAGCAGACGGACAAACTCACCAAGGTGCTTTTGATTTATCGTATTTGCGTTGTGTTCCAAATATGATAATCATGGCTCCAAGTGATGCTTATGAATGCAAACTAATGTTGCATACAGGATATAATTATCAATATGGGCCTAGTGTTGTGCGTTATCCTAAAGGATTGGCTATCCCCGGCGATGCCGATAAGAAAAAGTTATATACCCTTCCATTAAGTAAAGGCGTAATACGTCGTCAGGGAAATTATATTGCTATTCTTAATTTCGGAACTTTATTACGATCAGCTACTAATGTCGCATCTGAATTAGATGCGACATTAGTAGATATGAGATTTATTAAGCCATTAGATGGGGTATTGATAAAGACTCTTGCTAAAAATCATCAATTTCTAATAACTTTGGAAGAAAATACAATAATAGGTGGAGCAGGAAGTGGTGTAAATGAATTTATTATGCAGAATAAATTATCAGTTCCGGTTTTAAACATTGGGTTACCTGATTTTTTTGTTCCTCAAGGTTCGCAATCAGAAATGCTTTCTGAGCTTGGATTAGATAGTATAGGAATTTATAAAAAGATTATGACATGGATATATTAAATTATTATTAATTATGATGTGATGTTAATATATCAAATAATAAACTAGCCTTCAAAATTATAGATGTTTTTATTTTATAAAGTATTTCAATTATATAAATTCATCAAAGATAAAATAATACCAACAGATATGACACTTGCTAATATATCATCGATAATAATTCCAAATCCACCTTTTATCGTATGATCACACCAGGAAATTGGCCAAGGTTTTGTGATATCTAATATTCTGAATAATAAAAAAGCAACAATTATCCATAGCCAACTGTCTGTAGGGATTATAGTTAATATGGTCCACATACCAATAAATTCATCCCAAACGATCGATTTATGATCATGAATGCCAATTATTTTAGTAGCTTGATCACAAAAAAATACACCAAACCCTATTCCTGTAATCAGAAACAAAAAATAAAATTGATATGGAAATAAATACATTAGCATCCACCATATTGGTATTGCTAATAAAGATGCTACGGTTCCTACAGGCATATAATCAATTGTTCCTAACCCGAATCCAGTGGCGAATAAATACCATATCTTATATGATTTCATATTAATTTTATCGCATTTAGAGAGAGATATAAGTAATAAAATAAATTATTGTTTTATTGAAATTTAATTTTTTATTTTATAAGTATTAAATCATACGTCGATAGTTCGATTATTTTTTTTAATACAAATCTGAGTAACTATTTTATCTAATACTCCATTAATAAACTTATGACTTTTTTCAGCCCCAAAAATTTTTACGAGCTCAATTGCTTCATTAATAGCAACTTTATATGGTATATCATTACATTTTATCAATTCAAATAATGCAATACGTAATACTACATGTTCAATATATCCTAATTTTTCTAAACTTCTGGATAAATGTGGTATCATTAATCTATCTAGCTCTTCAGCAAAATTAATTACTCCAATATATAATTTATGAAAGTAAGAAACATTTAAGTTTTGAATATCTCGTTCTGTTATAATATAATTTTCAATTTCTTTGGCATTATTTTTAGACAGTTGCCAAGAATACAATGCTTGTAACGCACATTCACGAGCACGTCTTCGGCTAATTGTTTTCACATAATTCCTTTTATCAGCTATATAGTAAAAATTATTTTTTAATTATTTGTAATATATTAATCATTTCTAAGACGGCTAAAGCAGCTTCTGATCCTTTATTATTGGCCTTGATACCTGAACGTTCTATAGCTTGACTAATATTGTCTGTAGTAAGTAATCCAAATCCAATAGGCAATGTGTTTTCTATTGAAATATTAGATAAACCAGAGCTGCATTCTCTTGCAATTAATTCAAAATGCAAAGTAATTCCTCGAATCACCGTTCCTAGAGCTATTATTCCATCATATTTATGGCTAATAGCTAATGCCTTTACAATTAATGGTAATTCATATGCTCCCGGAGTCCATATTATAGTTATATTTTCATCTTTTATTTGCCCAGTTCTTTTTAAAATGTCTAAAGCGCCTTCGAGTAAATTATTATTAATGAAACGATTAAATCTAACTACAGCGATAGCAATTTTTGCCTCATTTGCCGTGGTACTGCCTTCAATAATATTCATAATGATCCTGACTATTTATCTATTATGTAAATTATATTATTTATATTTGCGTACAGGCGTATTGTAACACAACATTAAAATAACTGATAAGCACAACATATTATATATTTTTTGGTATTAATCTTAAACGAATATCTGGTCCAATATTTTTTATATCAATTAGATCAAAAGATTTAATATCATTAAGACATTTAATGTTCGGTAATAAACATAAAGGTCGTGCATCAGATCCTAAAAATTTTATGGCTTGGTACAAAATAAGTTCGTCTACCAACCCGATATCTAACAATATTCCCGAAAAGGTAGCGCCTGCTTCTACCCAAACATTATTAATTTCTCGATACGCAAGATATTGCATTAGTTCTCTAAGATTCACGCGACGGCGGCCACAATAATTAATCGATGGTAGTAATAGTTGTTCTACTGTTGGAGGCCAATTTCGATGATCTTTTTTTAAGCGAACAAGTAAAATTTTTCCTTCATATCGTATAACACGATGTGTTGGAAGTACTCTATTTGTACTATCAATAATTACTCGTAATGGTTGTCTAATCTTATTATTTGCATAAATATATTTTATTTCATCTGAAAAACATGACCAGCGTACATTTAATTTTGGATTATCTGCTAAAACAGTGTTAGCAGTGGAAAGAATGACGTCACTTTCTGCACGAAAGTGCTGCACATCCTGACGTGCTTGCACAGATGTAATCCATTTACTTTCTCCAGAGGACATAGCCGTTCTACCATCTAAAGATGCGGCTAATTTTAATTTGACCCACGGTAACCCAGTGCGTATACGTTTGATAAATCCTCGATTTATTGATTCGGCTTCAGATAACATAAGACTATTATGTCGTACTTCAATACCTGCTTGTTTTAATAAACGCAATCCTCTACCTCTAGCATAGAAATGCGGGTCTAGCATAGCTACTACAACACGTTTAATTCCTGCGTTAATTAATGCAGAAGTACAGGGAGGAGTGCGTCCATAATGGCTACATGGTTCTAAAGTAATATAGGCAGTTGCTCCTTTTGATAAATTTCCAGCAACACGTAATGCATGTATTTCAGCGTGTGCTTCTCCAGTTCGTATATGATATCCTTCTCCTACAATTTTGTTATTATGAACAATAACACACCCTACATTAGGATTAGGCATTGTAGTAAAGCGTCCCTTCCATGCTAATTGTAATGCTCGTTTTAAATATTTTTTGTCATGTAGCATGATGATATGGATCTGTCATAGTATCCTGAGATTGTAAAACTAAATGTAATTTTTTATATGAGTTTGATTATGTTAATAACAACAACTATTTACATCGATACTATAAGAACACATTTATTTAAATATTTTATTGTGTTATTACTAACATTTAGTGAAAGTTGAAATTGTAATTATACATAGATATCATATACATGATATCTATGTTATCATAGATATAATTTCTTAAGGTATAATTATATATTGATTGTCAGCAGTAAAATATTTTATTTTATTTAGTTATTTTTAATAAAATGACTACGTGTAGTACCAAGTTTAAACGCTAAAGCTGAAGCAATGTATATAGAAGATATTGTCCCAATGATAGAGCCAAGCAATAAAGTTGTTACAAATCCATGTAACATAGTCCCCCCAAAAATCAACAATATAAATAGTACCATAATAGTTGTAACTGAAGTTATAATAGTCCTATTTAGTACTTGACTTAATGATATATTAAAAATATCTATAGATTTTACTATAGACATGCGGCGGAAATTTTCTCTAATTCTATCAAAAATAACAATCTTATCATTAATGGAGTAACCAATTGCTGACATTAAAGCAGCAATAATAGTTGAATCTATCTTAGTAGCTAGTAAAGATAAAGTACCCGAAATAATTATTATATCATATATTAAAGATACAACAACTCCAGTAGCTAATCTCCATTCAAAACGAAACGTTATATACATTAAGATACATATTAATGCAACTAATAAAGCCATGATCCCTGTATTTATTAATTGATTACTAATACTTGGACCAATCCAGTTTGCTTGTTTAATAAAAAATTTTTGAGTAATAGTCTTTTGTAAAATATGTAAGACATTATTTATAGTGCTTTGATTGATCTGATTTTTGTTTGAATCTAATGGAACTCGTATTCCTATATCTTGGGGAGAACCAAAATGTTGTACTATAGTATTTTTAAGTCCTGACTGAACTAAAATATTTTGAATGTCAATGGGATCTATATTTTTTTCTGAAACAATTTCAATTAATATACCCCCGGTAAAATCTAATCCCCAATTAAAACCACGTACTACCATAGTACAACATGAAATAAGAAATAAAAATATTGATAAAAAAAATATTATACGTCTCCATGAGAGAAAATTATAAATTTTATAGTAAGTGTCGTTCATATTAATAGATTAAATTAAAGTTATATCGATAATATAATATATAGTTTTCAAAATTCAATAAAATTAAATGGATAGTTTATTAATGTGTTTTTTTCCATAAACTAAATTAACAATAGCGCGAGTACCAATAATAGAAGTAAACATTGATGTTCCCACTCCAATGATCGTAGTAATAGCAAAGCCTTTAATTGGTCCTATTCCAATTAAATATAATATAACAGAGGTAATAATAGTTGTAATATTTGCGTCTACAATGCTAGTAAATGCTTTACGATACCCTGTATGTATGGCATATTGCACCGGTTTACCTTGTTTTAATTCCTCCTTGATCCTTTCATTAATTAATACATTTGCATCTACAGCCACGGATAAAGTCAATATAATCCCTGCTATGCTTGGCATAGTTAATACCATGTCTGGAATTATAGACATTGTGCTTATCATAAGCATTAAATTAGCAATGAGCGCAATACTAGCAATTAATCCGAAATAATGGTACCATAAAATCATAAAACATATAGAAGTTAATACTCCTAAAGTACATGCAGTCAATCCTTGTGTGATGTTTTGTTTACCAAGCATAGGGCCAAGAATTCGTTCTTCTTCAATATGAATAGGTGTTGTTAGAGTTCCCATACGTAATAATAGCGACAGATGGCGTGCTTCGCTTAAATTATTGATTCCAACAATACGGAAACTATTACTTAATTGGGATTGAATAGTAGCGATATTAACAATTTTTTCATATTTGATGAGAAGTGGATGACCTTTAGAATCTATTTCTCCACTATCTTTGTATTCTACAAATAAAGTAGCTATAGTTTTTCCAATATTGTTTTTAGTAAAGTTTGAAATTATAGCACTGCCTATTTTGTCTAAAGTAATATTTACCTGAGGACGGTTATATTCGTCTAAACTAGTATTGGAATGTACAATAAAATTTCCAGATAAAATTATTTTTTTGTATAATGGCACTAAATAGCCATTGTTAGTTAGTTTTATTTCAGAATCTTCTGGAATTAAATTATTATTTATTTCAAAGTCACTTATTGTTGAATTAACTAGACGAAACTCTAGGCTTGCTGTTGTGCTAAGTATTTTTTTAACTTTTTTAATATCTTGAGTGCCAGGTAATTCTATAATAATATGATCAATTCCATGACGTTGTATTAATGGTTCGGTAATACCTAATTGGCGTATACGATGATATAAAATAGTAGAATTTTGTTGTACTGCATGTTCACAAATTTCATATTTTTTCCTTTCAGAAAAAATAAGCTCTAGTTTGTTCTCTTCTACTCTACGTATTACTAAATCATGATTTATTTCGGATAGCGGCACAATTGCTTTATTTCTAAAATTAGAATTTTTGAAATTAATTTCAATTCCATGATTTTTAATTTTATACATTTTTATATAAGGAATTTTTTTTTCAAATAAAGTAGCTTTTAAAGTATCAATATATTGTTCTTGTAATTTATTTAGTATAATTTCTGTATTTACATGTATTACAAAATATATTCCTCCACATAAGTCTAATCCTAATTTTATAGGTTTGGCTTTTATTACAGATAACCAATGTGGTGCTGCCGGAGTAGTACAAAGAAATACTTGATATTTATTTGTAAAAATAGTTGATAATTTTTGATAAGCTTTTAGTTGATCTTTTTCATAAAAAAATTGTATTAAAATTTTATTTGTGTGTAATGAAATGGATTTATTAGTTATTCCTTCGTTTTCTAGTATTTTTTTTATTTGGGATAATAAGATATTATTAAGTGCTTGATGATTTTTTTCTGCAATATATTGAGTAATATATATTGCAGGTTTATTTCCATATAAACTAGGTAATGTATAGATTATACCAGTAGCAAACACTAGTGTAATTGCAAGATATTTCCATAAAGAATAATGATTTAACACCAATTTTTATCTCAAGGTACATAATATTAAGAATTATAATGCTTTCATCGTACCTTTAGGTAAAATGGCAGTAACACAATCGCGTTTAATTAATATTTCATTACCACTGGTATCATTTTTCTCGTTGAGAATAATAAAAATATAGCCCGTTTCTGTGGTTCTGACTACACGCCCTATTAGCCCTCCATTGGTTAAGATTTCATCTCCTTTGGAGATAGAACTTAATAATTCTTTATGAATTTTATTACGTTTTTGTTGTGGTCTAAAAATCATAAAATAGAAAATCCCAGCAAATATTGCTACCATAATTGCTAAAGAGTATGGGTTGCTTTGGGAATTGGAATTGGCATTTGCCCAAGCAGTTTTAATAAATATATTCATGTATGTTTCCTATGATATAAAATAGTTGCGTTATTAGTTTAATTTAAAAATGTCTAATTTTGTAATTTAATACTAAATACGATTAGTGCGCCGATAAAAGATATCAATAAAATTTTTTAATGATTTCATTTTTATGGCTTGGCGTAATTCCTCCATTAAATTCTGGTAATATCGTAAGTTGTGAATGGTGTTTAAACGTACACCAAGGATTTCTTTACAACGATCTAAATGATGCAGATACGAACGACTATAATATCGGCAAGTATAACAATTACAGTTCTTATCTACCGGAGTAGTATCGTTTTTATATTGTGTATTACGAATTTTAATTATTCCATCAGAAACAAATAAATATCCATTACGAGCATTACGAGTTGGTATAACACAATCGAACATATCAATGCCCTGCCGTACAGCTTCTAGCAAGTCTTCTGGCTTACCAGCACCCATTAAGTAACGTGGTTTATTTTTAGGAATTATTTTACATATGTGAGATAAAATACGATACATTTCTTTTTTGGGTTCACCTACTGATAACCCTCCTATTGCGTATCCATCAAAACCGATATTTATTAATTCTTTTGCTGATATATCTCTGAAGTGTTCATACATCCCTCCTTGAATGATTGCAAACAACATATTTGAATTATTTAACGCATCAAAACGCAAACGACTGCGTTCAGCCCAGTGTAAAGATAGGTCTACTGATTTTTTTATGTAATCCCAAGTATTAGGATAAGATGTGCATTCATCAAATATCATAACTATATCAGATTGTAAATCATGTTGAATTTCTATAGATTTTTCTGGAGTTAAAAATACAAGATGCCCGTCGATAGGGCTCTTAAAGTATACTCCTTCTTTTGTAATCATACGTATTTTACTTAAACTAAATATTTGAAATCCTCCTGAATCTGTAATTATAGGGCCCATCCAATTCATAAATTTATGTAAGTTACCATGTAATTTTATGATATTTGAGCCGGGACGTAACCATAAATGAAAAGTGTTACTTAAAATAATTTGTGTTCCGCTTTCTTTAATTTCCTCTGAAGTTAATGTTTTTATAGATCCACAGGTTCCTACGGGCATAAAGGCAGGCGTATCCACTATTCCTCGGTTACAAATAAGTCTACCAAGTCGAGCGTAGCCATCTGTTTGTAATAATTGAAATGTCACTATTTTTTATCCTAATTAAATAAATTTTTATCAATCAAATACGGGTATGATGGAAACTGACTATAAACTTATACAATTTATTATGAGTTTGTGTCTAGATATATTGTAAATAACAAATATATTGGTTTGTATAATTACATACTTGTACTATATATGATATAGTTTACTATTCTCAGTGAATATATGATGATATTTTTATTTTTTGATATAATTGTTATTGATTTTAATAGACTAAATTTTTAAATATATCATTAAAAGAAATTAGTAATTATATTATATTTGATACTACATATTGATGTAGTATACGATTACTTTATGTTAGTTAATTTATATCGATTATTTGATATATATGTTTTTATTTCAATATAGTAGTTAGCCATCGTTTATGAATATCTGTATATGTTTATTACATTAGCATAATTTTATCTCGATATGGTTTTTGTATTAATTAACGTAATAAAATGATTATACAAGAGTACGAAACCGTTTTCATATCGTTGTGTAACTTGGGCAATAAAAATTATCAGAAATATCACTTGACTATTGAATAGTCATCTAAATTTAGTTTATATATCATAACTTTTGATCTGTTATTTATAATCTGTTGCATTTATGTATTAAGGCATAATGAGATAAGTGGATATAGTTGGTATTATTTAATATCATGCGTATGATTATTAATTGTTCTTATTAATAAATAAATTTTATAAAATATTTTATAGAAACTATTAAGTATATGTATTCTATATTGTAGCATGTATATTCTCGTTATTTAATGATGCTGTATCATATCAGACATAAATTTTATTAATTGAAAGATTATATATAATCAGTATTGCTATGAAAATTTTAATTTTCCATTATTACATTTATACAATCTAATTGGTATTATTTTAATATAATTAAATATTAAAATGTTTTAATCTTAATTTTTAGAATATTTGAAACAATCTAATGTACCTATTAATTTAATTAAATTATTTTTTGTGATGTGATTATAATTGATTATATTTTTATTTAAATATAGATATTTAATAATTTAGTTTATAAGCAATTTAAATAAAAATCTGAAAATGTTTAAATAGTTTCATTATAAAGTGATCTATATATTTTAATCAAAATTTGTTATGGCTAATTATTAATTTTTAAATTAATAATTTAATGTATAAACAATTGATTAAGATAATCTATATATAGATAGTTTAATATATAAAAAAATTGTTATTTTAATAACTAAAAATAAATTTATTTTTACAGCGTATACATTGCATCGACAATATATATATTTGTATATATTAATTTTAATAAGATAATTTATTTATAAAAATAATTAAAATTATCAACAATTACATTTTTTAACAAGAATAGTAGCTTTTTTATTCAATAATATTTCCTATTGATATCATTTGCATAAAGCTAGGTTAGCCGGTAAAATAAGACATTGACTATTAGTATCACATTAATTTATGTATTTAATATGTTAATATTTTAAAAAAGTTTGAGAGGTCAATATGGTATTGGTTAGTCGTGGTGCCCCAGATTTCACTGCTTCTGCAGTATTAGGAAGCGGTGAAATTATAGATAATTTTAATTTATTAGATTATATTGATAAAAAGGAAGCAATAGTGTTTTTTTGGCCTATGGATTTTACTTTTGTTTGCCCATCAGAATTAATTGCTTGTGATAAACGTTATATTGAGTTTCAGAAACGGAATGTAGAAGTTATTGGAGTTTCTATAGATTCAGTTTTTGTACACAGTGCTTGGAGAAAAATCCCTATAAGCCAGGGAGGGATTGGATCGTTGCAGTATACTATGGTTTCTGATGTAAAACACGAAATTATAAAAAAATACGGTATTGAACATTTAGATAAAGGAGTTGCTTTACGTGCTTCTTTTCTAATAGATAAATTAGGAGTTATACGACATCAGGTGGTGAACGATTTGCCATTTGGTAGAAATTTTGACGAGATGATTCGTATGGTAGATGCATTACAGTTCCATGAGATTCATGGTCTTTTATGTCCCGCGCAATGGAGTGAAAATAAAGAGGGATTGGAAGCATCTCAGCAGGGAGTAATTAATTATCTTATTGGTAATTTTTCTCAATTGTAAAATATAATATTCAGTAATATTAAAATGTGTTAATTTTTTATGTAAATTAAATTAATGTATGCCGATATAGCTCATATAATAGGCAGAGCAGCGCATTCGTAATGCGAAGGATATAGGTTCAAATCCTATTATCGGCATAACGATATAATTTAGTTTCAACATACTAATACATTGGGCTTCTTTTTAAGTGTGGGAGTAACGTATGTTGAATATTTTGTTGTTTTAGTTATTGTAACGCGTAATAAAAATCCTTCGTGTATTATAAATTTATATTAATTTTTTAGTTATTTTTTAAGAAACAGATATCATTTCTTTTTCTGTAATGAGAATGAGTAAATGAATGATTTTGATATGAATTTCTTGAATATGATCAAAATAACTTAGGTATGGTACGCAAATTTCTATATCTATAGAATTGGATAACTCATGTTCTTTTTTTTCTCCAGTCAAAAAAATTGTTTTCATGTTTTTTTTATGCGCTGCTTCTATAGCATATAAAACATTAGTTGATTTACCAGAAGTAGAGATGGCAAATAGTAAATCTTTTTTATTTCCAATAGATTCAATATAGCGAGAGAACACATATTCATAACCAAAGTCGTTACTGACGCATGATAGATATGATGGATCAGAAATCGCTATAGCTGCATAGCCTACTCGATTATTTCTATAACGTCCGGTTAATTCTTCTGAAAAGTGCATAGCATTACAGTGTGAACCACCATTTCCACAAGATAATACTTTTCCTCCTGTTTTGAAAGTATTAGCAATAAGTTTTGCAGCAGATTCTACCGCATGAATATTATGTTTTTCATGAATAAAAATCTTCATCATTTTTATAGTTGCATTAAATTCGTTGCAAATTAAATCATGATACATAATAACTCCTGAAAAATAAGAATATATATGGGATAAATATAATATTATAATTGTGATAAATGGTATTATATCGTATGTAATAATTAGATATATGAATTTCTCTAATTATTATTAATAATAATTATATTTATTTGGGTTGTAATTTATTTGAAATATAGTTAAATAACTTATTATTTGTGTGTATTATTATCGTTGCGCCATATACAGTTTTTGTTTATTTTCTGTATACGATCTAAATATTCTTCATGAGCTAATTTTTCTTGTTCATCAGCATAAATAATTTTTAATGATGTTCTATTAGTATTAGCATGTTTTATGCTGTTATTTAATCTCATTATATTACTAATTTTGTTATTTGGCATATTTGTTATTTTCATAAATTCCATTTTTGTTTGTCCTCCGCTCATGGACAAAAATACATTGGCTAAAAGTCGTGCATCAATTAATGCGCTATGTAGGTTTCGTCGTTTATCATTATTAATAGAATAACGTTCGCATAATGCATCTAAATTGTTACGTTGTCCTGGAAATTTTTTGCGAGCTAATTTTAAACTGTCAATTATAGTACAATAAGATTCTATTTTTTTTTGGTTTTTATTGCATATCTGTAACTCTTGATTAAGAAAACCTAGATCGAATGGAGCATTGTGAATAATTAATTCGCTATCCCTAATAAACAGTAAAAATTCATTTATTATTTCTGAAAAAGTTGGTTTATCCTGTAAAAATTGATTGCTAATTCCATGTATTTGAAAAGCTTCGATATCAACCACACGATTTGGTTTGAGATATACATGAAATTTGTTATCAGTTAAATGACGGTTTATTATTTCTACTGCACCGATCTCAATAATTCTATGGTCTACGTAATGAAGACCGAATTTATTCATACCAGTAGTTTCGGTATCTAGAACAATTTGTCGTATAATATCAGCGCTCATATTTGCTTGTTTATGTCACACTAGTTTAATTTATAATTAACGTTATAATATATCCTATATATGTATAAAAAAATAGAAATTTTCACTGATGGATCATGTCTTGGTAATCCAGGCCCAGGCGGTTGTGCTGCTGTATTACGTTATAAACAATATAAGAAAGAGTTTAGCATTGGGTATCGTTTAACTACTAACAATCGTATGGAGTTAATGGCGGCTATTATTGCGTTAGAATCACTTAAAAATCCATGTCAAATTATTTTAAATACTGATAGTCAATATTTATTACATGGGATTACTCAATGGATTCATATATGGAAAAAACATCATTGGAAAACTGCTGAAGAAAAATTAGTAAAAAATATTGACTTATGGCAACGATTAGACATAGCGACACAACTGCATTCTATTGCGCAATGGAATTGGTTAAAAAGTCATACTGGACATCCAGATAACGAACGATGCGATCAATTAGCTCGATTAGCCGCTAAGTGTCCTCTAAATGAAGATTTTTATTAATATCAATGACAATAATATATGTGTTATTGTAGTAATTATTTTTTTACTTGAATAAATGTATATTTTGCTTATAAATATAATGTTTGTATATGAAAATCTCTATTTTTATAAAAATTTTTCACCGATCATATTATATGTTATTTTTTATTTTTAGTGATACGATGTATTAAAAAATTATTGAATCTTCTGACGTATTGTATTTATGTTTGACAAATTTGGTCCAAAGTAATGAAAGTGATAAATTTTACATATTGTATGTTCTAAAAATTTTAAAATATTTATTTTTAGTTTATTAAATAACGTAATTAATTATGAATATCATTAGAGTTTCAGCGTTAAATACTAATTATATTTGGATTCTATATAATTATAGAAATGAATGTATAGTTATTGATCCTGGAGAAGCAATAGAAGTATTAAAAATTTTAAAGAGATTTCAACTTGTATTACGGGCGATTTTATTAACTCATAATCATCTAGATCATGTTAATGGGGTGAGCATATTAATGCAATATTTTCCAAAAACAATTATTTATGGTCCTGCGGAAACTAAAAATAATAGCACTCATTTTTTAGTATCAGAGGGAGACGATTTTGTATTATTGCAAAAAAAATTTAGAGTATTTCATTTTCCTGGACATACATTAGGCCATATTGGGTTTTATTGCATGCCTTGGTTATTTTGTGGTGATACTGTATTTTCTGCAGGTTGTGGCACATTTTGTGTGGGACTGGCTCAAAAGATGTATGAGTCTTTTATAAAAATTAGATTGTTTCCTAGTAACACCTTAATTTTCAGTGGTCATGAATATACTTTACCTAATGTTAATTTTGCTATTTCTATATTACCTCATGATCGGTTTATTATTAATTATCGTAACAGGGTTATTAAATTACGTGAAAAGAATAAATCCACTGTACCAACAACGGTAAATTTAGAACTAAAAGTTAATCTTTTTTTTCGTTGTAATAATGTAGATGTAAAAAGGGCACTTAATTTATCGTCTGATATCAAAGAAAAATGGCAAGTTTTTTATGAATTGCGCAAAAAAAAAGATTTGTTTTAATTTTTATTTCAGTTTTTTTATTAATATAAGAAAGAACCGATATTTTACAACAGTTTGACTAATTAATAGATTATGTTCTTTAATAAAACAACTTTTTTCTTATTTTGTATTATTTTATAGTTTGTTAACTATATCAACTAAATGCTAAATAACTTGGCAGCCCCCTACTCTCGCATAGGGAAACCCCACACTACCATTGGTACTACGACATTTCACTTCTGAGTTCGGAATGGGATCAGGTGGTACTATCGCGCTAACGCCGCCAAGTTAATTTGTATAACCATTAATTATATACAACAAATATTTCATCAGACTCATTGTATATTAGTTTAAAACTTTTATAAAGTAAAATATGTTTTAAGACAAAAATTTTTATTTAATAAAATTTTTTGTCTTAATGATAAATAATTTTTTGTTTATGCTTTTCTTATAAAAATTATATAATTATACATAAAGAGTAGATCTTAAATGATTTAATACAGGATTAACAGAAGGAAGTAAGTTATGCCATAATAAAAATGCATGAGCCGCTTGTTCTACCAACATACCTAATCCATCTGAACAGTGGATTGATCCATGTTTTTTACACCATGTTATGAATGATGTATCTTGTTTTTGGTAAAATAAATCGTAACATTTAGTTAGAGGAGTGATAATAGTAGGCGGTATTTTCGGAATGGTATTGATCATGCTGCTAGTTGTAGCATTAACAATTAAACTATATTTATTAGTATTGTCAGCTAATTCACATAAAGGCATACATGATACATTTTTATATCCTATTTCATGGCAATAAGATACCAATGTTTGGGCTTTATGGAATGTTCTGTTTACTATATGTATATAACATTCTACTACCGTGGTTAATAATGCGAGAAGAATTCCTTTTGAAGCACCTCCAGCACCGATTAATAAAATATTTATTTTCATAGATTTATTGTCGTGATGTGTCATTGCAGTGATATGATTGTTGTTGTTTATCCAATTAAGACGTTTTAAATCACTAATAAATCCAATACCATCAGTATTATCTCCTAGTAAAATTTTATTGTTTAGTTTTTTAATTGTATTAACTGAACGCGCTGTTTTAGCGCGTTCAGTTAATTTCTGACACAGAAAGTATGCATGTTCTTTAAATGGAGTGGTAATATTTGCGCCTAATCCATCTAATTTAAAAAAATTATATAATAGATTCTCAAAATTATTTTTTGATACTAATTTTAAGTCATATTCTTTTTTAATTCCGATTTCATTTGCAAATAATGCATAAATTTCTGCTGATTTACTATGTTCGATTGGATTACCAAAAACAGCAAAAGCACTCATTTATATCTCTCCTCCAATAACAGAAATTATCTACGAATTAATTTATTGGTCATAATATCTCTAATTTCTGAAGGATTATGTTTTCCAAGTACGTCTTCATACATAATGGATATTTCACTTCCGAATTGTTTGTATACCTCTGTGATAGTACGTGCAGGAGGTTGTCCAGATAGATTAGCGCTAGTAGACACTAAAGGCTTTCCAAAAGCTAAACAAAGACGTTGAATTGGCTTAAAATAACTAATTCGTACCGCTAAGGAAGAAAATTGACCTGTCAGCCAATATGGGCTATTTATTTTTGCTGGAAATACCCACGTTGTCGGTCTAGGCAAAATAGAAAAAGCTCGGGACCGTTGTTCTTCATTTAAGCAGCTATCGTCAATATATTTTAGTAGTTGTGTGTAGTTGGCAGCAATTAAAATTAAACCTTTTTTCCATGACCTATTTTTTATTTTTAGCAAAGTATGTATTGCATACTTATTATCAGGGTCACATCCTAATCCAAACACTGATTCTGTTGGATAAATAATCACCTTTCCTCGATATAATTGAGCTAGCAAATCTTTTATATTTGATGAATATAATATTTTTGTCATAGATCATCATTTAATGGAAATAGCATATAATATTTCCTTAGTTTAAATCGCTATTTATAAAAGATTTTTAAAAATTATTAATCAATTAACTTTTTTTAAAGTGTATACATAAAATTATAATATTTCAAGTTTTGATTATTTTAATGTATTTAAAATTACATAGATATGATTCGATATTTTTTATTACATGTTTGTATTACAGTTCACTCAATATTCCATATATACTTATATGTATAGTGATATTAGTTACATATATTTGATTATTTAACTATATCTTAAGTTAAAGGATTTAAATATTATAAAAATTTTATTAAAATAAATAAATTTTTTAAAAATATAATAAATATGAATATTTTGTATTTATTTTTTCTGAATTATATCCATAATTTATTAGATCATATACAATTTACTTAAAATTTTTTAATAATTTTTTATTTATGTCGATATTAGAAATATTGCGTTATCCTGATGAACGTCTCAGAAAAATTGCTGATCCTGTTATTGCAGTCTCTAATAATATTAGGCAGATTGTAAATGATATGTTTGATACGATGTATTTTAACAAGGGTATTGGTTTAGCTGCAACACAAGTTAATATTCAACAACAAATTATTGTTATTGATCTTTGCATAGAAAATAAGCAACGACTAGTTCTTATTAATCCTAATATTATAAAAAGAACAGGTATTATTAGTATGGCTGAAAGTTGTTTGTCTATTCCTCAGATACATGAAATTGTTCCGCGTTCAGAAACTATAATAGTTCGGTCATTAGACCAACATGGTAATAAATTTGAGATAGAAGCAAATAATTTATTAGCAATTTGTATTCAACATGAAGTAGATCATTTATACGGTAAGCTTTTTATTGATTATTTATCTCCATTAAAAATTAAAAGAATTTATAAAAAAATGAAAAATTATTGTAAATATTAGAAAGTATTTATTTTATTTTTAGTATGTCATATATGATGAAACACATAAAATCATTGCGTATTGCGTTTTTTGGAACTACAAATTTTGCGGCATGGCACTTATATACGCTGGTTTATTTTTCTATACATCAAGTAATAGCTATTTTTACTCAAGAAAAACAAGCATCAAAAAATAAATATTTTCTATCTTTATATGATATGGCAAAAAAGCACAATATAGCATTCTTTCAATCTAGTTTTTTGTCTATTTCTGAAATTATTTATATTGTTAAAAAACTTAACGTGGATTTAATAATAGTTGTATCTTATGGATTAATTTTACCAGAAGAAATATTAAATATACCGCGACTAGGGTGTATTAACGTACATGGTTCATTATTACCTCGTTGGCGCGGTCCAGCACCAATCCAACGTGCGTTGGAATATGGCGATGTTGTGACAGGGATAACTATTATCCGAATGGATTTGGGTGTCGATACTGGCGATATTCTTCATGTTATGCCTTGTAATATTTTACCAAAAGATACTAGTTATACCCTTTCTAATAGATTAGCGAAGATGGGTTCCATTATGTTATTACAAGTATTGGATCAACTTATATTAGAAACATATACACTAACACCTCAAGATTTAACTCATGCTACATATGCACATAAATTAACTAAGCAGGAAGCACGTATTGATTGGCAGTTATCAGCAATTCAATTAGAGCGCTGTATCCGTGCTTTTAATCCATGGCCAATTAGTTATTTTCTGATAAAAAATTGTCGTATTAGAGTATGGGGCGCCGAAGTAGGCGATCGAAACACGATGGATCACTGTCATTATTCGTTAGCATCTATGTTACCTGGTACTATATTATCAATTAATTCATATGGTATTTATGTTGTGACTGGTTCTGGAGTATTAATACTTACTGTGTTACAAATTTCAGGAAAAAAAAGGACGTTGATACGTGATCTCCTTAATGCATATAAAGAATGGTTTATACCTAATTCAATATTAGAATGAAGCGAAATTATATGAATTTATAGTTTTATTATGTGAGTGAATTATTTAATTTATAATTATTGTTTTATATTCTTTATTATTTTAGATCGCTCCACTAGTTCGATGTATGCCATTGGAGCATTGTCTCCTTTACGTGGTCCACATTTTAACACACGAGTATATCCTCCAGGACGGTTTAAAAAATGTGGGCTAATTTGTGTAAATAATTTTGTAACAATATTTTTATCTCTAATTTTAGAAAAAACTAAACGCCGGTTTGCAACTGTATCTATTTTACTACACGTAATTAATGGTTCAATAATACGACGTAGCGCTTTGGCTTTAGATAAAGTAGTTTTTATAATTTGGTAAGTTACTAATGAAATAACCATATTGCGAAACATAGCCTTACGGTGAGCGCTAGTTTTATTTAATTTAGAGCCACTTTTTCGATGATGCATATACATTACCTTTATTATATTATAATACTGAATTATAAATATATTAACCATCTAAAATATTTGACGGAGGCCAATTTTCCAAACGCATTCCTAAAGATAATCCACGGGAAGCTAATACGTCTTTTATCTCTGTTAATGATTTTTTCCCTAAATTAGGAGTTTTTAATAATTCTACTTCTGTTCGTTGTACTAAATCTCCAATATAATGAATAGATTCTGCTTTCAAACAATTCGCGGAACGGACAGTTAGTTCTAAATCATCAACAAGACGTAATAAAATTGGATCAAATTCTGGTTTTTCTTCTTTATGTTCTGGTTGATGTATATCTCGTAAATCAATAAAAGCTGCAAGTTGTTCGGATAAAATTGTTGCTGCACGCCTAATTGCTTCTTCAGGTTCTATAGTGCCATTAGTTTCCATATCAATAATTAGTTTATCTAAATCTGTACGTTGTTCAACACGAGCAGCTTCTACGTTATAAGAAATTCTTTCTACCGGACTATAACACGCGTCTAATAATAATCGACCAATTGGTAAGATATCTGATTCAGGATTAAATCTAGCAGAAGCTGGGACGTAACCTCGACCACATTGTACTTTTATACGCATGTTAATAGATGTATTCTTATCGGTTATATGACATATAATATGATCTGGTGTAATAATTTTTACAAGATCAGTATCATATGAAATATCATTTGCAATTACAGGACCGATACCAGATTTTTTTAAAGTCAGAGTAATATTATTTTTGCCTTCAACTCTAATAGCTAATTTCTTTAGGTTAAGCAAAATTTCTAAAATGTCTTCTTGTATACCTTCTTTTGTGGTGTACTCATGTAATACGCCATCAATTTCAACTTCTGTTACTGCAAATCCAGGCATTGATGAAAGTAAAATACGACGCAGGGCATTTCCTAAAGTATGACCAAATCCTCGTTCTAATGGCTCTAGAGTAACTTTAGCACGTGTTTTAGTAATTTGTTCAATATCTACTAACCGTGGTTTTAAAAATTCTGTTGCAGAGTTCTGCATCACTGCCTCTCTTTTATTATCTTACAAGTTTTGTTTATTTTGAATATAATTCAACAATTAGATGTTCGTCGATATTTGCAGATAATTCATTGCGTTCTGGGAAACGTTTAAATATTCCTTGAAATCTAATAGGATCGACTTCAATCCAAGCTAATTTTTCTCGTTGTTGTTCAGCGAGTTCTAAAGAAGCACGAATTCTGGATTGATTATGTGATTTTTTACGTATCTTAATAATTGTATTAGGCACAACTTGATATGAAGCTATATTAACAATATGGTCATTAACCATAACGGATTTATGACTTACTAATTGACGAGCTTCAGCACGCGTTGTTCCAAATCCCATACGATATATAATATTATCTAATCTACTTTCTAATAATTTAAGTAAATTTTCACCGGTATTTCCTTTAATGCGCGTAGCTTTCTTATAGTAATTGGAGAATTGATGCTCTAAAATACCATATATACGCCTAACTTTTTGTTTTTCTCGTAACTGTATTCCATAATCTGAAAACCGAGATTTACGTATATTATGTTGCCCTGGAGGTTGTTCAGATTTACATTTGGAATCAATTGGACGAATTCCAGATTTTAAAAAAAGGTCTGTTCCTTCACGACGACTGAGTTTCAGTTTAGGTCCTAAATATTTTGCCATACATTTGATTTCCTTAAAAATAACATTGGTCGTGTCTTTCAGACACGACGTTTTTTGGAAGGACGGCAACCATTATGAGGGATTGGAGTAACATCAGTAATACTAGTAATATTGAACCCTGATGCGTTTAATGCTCGTACTGCAGATTCACGTCCTGGTCCAGGTCCTTTAACCATAACTTCTAAATTTTTTACTCCATATTCTTGAACTATTTCAGCGCACCGTTCTGCTGCTATTTGTGCAGCAAATGGTGTAGATTTGCGAGATCCACGAAAACCAGAGCCTCCAGCTGTAGTCCACCCCAGAGTATTGCCTTGTTTATCACTAATAGTGATTATAGTGTTATTAAAAGATGCATGTATGTGTGCTATGCCATCTAAAATTTGTTTTTTGAGTCGTCTACGAGCTCGAAGATTGGATGATTTAATCATTTTGTGTTTGTATATTTCTTTTGTTAAACTTACTTAAGTTATTTGTTTATTGATTTACGAGGACCTTTACAGGTTCTTGCGTTTGTTCTAGTTCTTTGACCTCTTACTGGTAGATTACGACGATGTCGTAATCCTCGATAAGTACCGAGATCTATCAAACGTTTAATATTTAGGGTTACTTCTCGGCGTAAATCTCCTTCTACAATATATTTGTCTACTGCATCACGTAATTTATCTATATGGATTTCAGATAATTTATAAAGTTGCAAATGTTCATTTATGCCTATATTTGAACAAATTAATCGAGCACGAGATTTACCAATTCCATAAATGGACATTAAAGCAATAACGGTATGTTTGCGATCAGGAATATTGACACCTGCTATACGTACCACTATTTGTACTCCTAAAATTGATATTAATAAAAATTATCCTTGTCGTTGTTTATGTTTTGGATCTACACGACAAACTACTCGAATGATATTATGTCTTTTCACAATTTCACAATGACGACATAATTTTTTGACTGACGCACGTACTTTCATAATTTTTTTCCTATATATATAAAATTTATAAATTTTTAATTAATGGTTAAAGTGTTTCAAATTTGCTTTTTTTAGTACAGAGTCATATTGACTGGACATCATTAAAGTCTGTATTTGAACCATAAAATCCATAATCACTACAACTACAATAAGCAAAGATGTTCCTCCAAAATAAAAAGGGACTTTCATAGCAATTCTCATAAACTCTGGTACTAAACAAATAAATGTAACATATATTGCTCCAATGAAAGTTAAACGAATCATAATTTTATTGATATATTTTGCGGTTTGTTCTCCTGGTCTAATTCCAGGTACAAACGCCCCAGATTTTTTTAAATTTTCGGCTGTTTCACGCGGATTAAATACTAAAGATGTGTAAAAAAAACAAAAAAACATAATAGCTGCTGCATAAAGTAAAATATATAATGGTTGGCCTGGTTGCAGATATAAAGAAATTATGGTTAACCATTGCCAACTGGTGCTGCTACCAAACCAAGAAACAACGGTGCCTGGAAACAAAATTACACTGGAAGCAAAAATAGCAGGAATAACGCCAGCCATATTTACTTTGAGCGGTAAGTGTGTGTTTTGGGCGGCATAAATACGTCGACCTTGCTGACGATGAGCATAATGTACTAAAATGCGGCGTTGTCCTCTCTCCATAAATACAACGAAAAAAGTAATACTAAATATTAAACAGATAATTAAAATTAATATGAAAAAATGTAATTCATCTTGTCTTACTTGCTCTATAGTATGGCCTATAGCGAGTGGTAATCCGGCAATTATTCCTGAAAAAATGATAACCGAAATTCCGTTTCCTATTCCTCTATTAGTAATTTGATCTCCTAACCACATTAAAAAAACAGTACCACAGACAAGACTAATGATTGCTATACAATAAAAAGAAAATCCTGGATTAATTACTAATCCAGACACACTGGGTAAACTGGTGACAATTCCTACTGATTGTAATATTCCCAGTATTAAAGTACCATAACGAATATATTGGTTAATTAGCTTTCTTCCACTTTCTCCTTCTTTTTTAATTTCTATCAAAGTAGGATGTACTGCGGTTAATAGTTGCACAATAATTGAAGATGAAATATATGGCATAATTCCTAAACTAAAAATAGAAGCACGACTTAAGGATCCTCCAGAAAACATATTAAACATTTCAATAATAGTCCCCTGTTGTTGTTCTATAATTTTTGCCAAAACAATTAAATCCACTCCTGGGATTGGAATGAATGATCCAATCCGGAAAATAATCAAAGCGCTAATCACAAATATAATTCTTCGTTTCAATTCGTGTAACCCACCTTGTATGCTTTTAAAAGCAGATTTAGGTTGCCGGTTTTTAGTTACTATCATCATTTAATTTTTTAAATTACCCCTTCTTTATTTGCCCGCCTACAGCTTGAATAGCAATTCGCGCGCCTTTGCTAATGCGTAAGCTATTATGTAGTATGATAGGACATTTAATTTCTCCAGACATGATAATTTTAACAAATTTAATTTTTTTCTTAATAATATTATGTTCTTTTAGAGCATTCATATCTATTATTTTGTTGGGAATACAGGATAAAGCAGATAATCTGATTTCTTGGGTAACCATAGCTTTATGAGATGTGAATCCAAATTTCGGTAACCTACGGTATAAAGGAGTTTGCCCACCTTCAAACCCAAGACGTATTTTTCCTCCAGAACGCGATTTTTGTCCTTTATGCCCACGCCCTCCTGTTTTACCTAATCCAGACCCTATACCTCGACCTACTCGTTTACTTAAACGTTTAGATCCTTTAGACGGAGAAATAGTATTAAGGTACATAATTTATTCCTCTACTTTAACCATATAAGCAATTAAACTAATCATACCACGGATGGAAGGTGTATCAATCCTTTCAACAGTATTTCTGATGTAAGATAAACCCAAGCCACGCAAAGTTGCCTTATGTTTTGGTAGACAACCAATAGAACTTTTAGTTTGGGTCAATTTAATAGTTTTTAACATAATTATAATAACCTAAAATTTCTTTGATTGATTTACCCCTTTTTTCTGCAATCATTTGGGGAGATTTCATTTTTTGTAATGCATTTAAAGTTGCACGAACTATATTAATAGGATTTGTAGACCCATAAGCTTTTGCTAACACATTATGTATTCCCACTACTTCTAAGATAGCACGCATTGTAGTTCCAGCGATAATTCCAGTGCCTTCAGAAGCAGGTTTCATGTAAATATGAGAACCTGTATATGTTCCTTTGACTGCATGTTGTAAAGTGCCTTTATATAGGGAGACAATTATCATATTACGGCGAGCTTTTTCCATTGATTTTTGAATGGCCGATGGAACTTCACGAGCCTTACCGTAACCAAATCCTACACGACCATTTGTATCTCCTACTACAGTTAATGCTGTAAAACTAAATACACGACCACCCTTAACAGTTTTAGAAACTCGGTTTACCGTAATTAGTTTTTCTTGCAATTCACCAGGCTGTTTATCAAAATATTTCATTTTATTTGCCCTAATTTAAAATCTTAGCCCAGCTTGTCTAGCGTAATTAGCTAACGTTTGTACTCTACCATGATATTTAAACCCAGAACGATCAAAAGATACGTTTTTAATATTTTTTTTTGTTGCACGTTCTGCAATAATTTTTCCTACTATAGCTGCAGCTTTTTTGTTACTAGTTATTTGTACTTGATTTGAAATCAATTTTTCCGTCGTAGAAGCTGTGACTAATACATCTGAATTGTCCTTTGAAATTATTTGCGCGTAAATATGCTTACAAGTCCGATGTACTACTAATCTAGTAGCTCCTAATTTATATAATTTCTTTCGTACTTTTATAGCTCTTTTAATACGAGCATCTTTTTTATTCATATTATATTATTCTCTATACGATTGATAATCATCATCTTTTTTTAGTATCTTTGTTATGTACTATTTCATTAATGTAGCGAATACCTTTTCCTTTAAAAGGTTCAGGGGGGCGAAGTGATCTTAAATCTGCTGCAATTTGCCCAACAATTTGTTTATTTATCCCTGTTATAGTAATTTCGGTTTGACTTGGACATGTTGCTGTAATTTCTACAGGTAAAGTATAATTAATAGAGTGAGAGAATCCTATAGTTAGACTTATTATATTATTTTGAACAGCTACACGATAACCTATCCCTATTAATTGTAGTTTCTTAGTAAAACCTGTTGTGACACCAGTAATCATACCATTAATTAATGCGTGTGTTGTTCCTATTAAGGCTTTATTTTTAATATTAATATTTTCGTTGGTATATACCAACAGCTTTTTTTCGTCATGTAATTGTTGCACGTCAATTGATTTATGTAATTTTAAAGTTAACGTTCCACGTGTGCCTGTAACATAAATAAAACGGTCTTGTAGTTTTATTGTTGTTATATTAGGAACAAGAATGATTGTTTTATATGCATGTGGTGTAGAAATATGTTTAGCATCAGGATACATAACATATGATCTCCCCACCAATATTAAGCTGACGAGCTTTGTTATCTGTAATTATACCCTTAGAAGTAGAAATAATAACAATCCCCATACCAGACATTACTTGAGGTAATTCTCTTCTCTTTCTATAGATACGTAACCCAGGACGACTAATACGTTTTATAGTATCTATGACAGGTTTTCTTTTTTGATAATATTTTAGAAATATTTCTAAAACAGGTTTAACATTATCTTTAATATTATATTTCTTTATGAATCCTTCTTCTGCTAATACATTAGCAATTGCTACTTTAATTGTGGAAGATGGGGTGCAAATTTTTTCTTTTTTAGAAATTTGCCCATTACGTATAGTAGTTAACATTTCCGAGATTGAATCTTGCATACTCATTATGTAGAGCTCCGACAGTAAATAATTGATTACCAACTAGCTTTTCTTAGACCAGGTATTTCTCCACGCATAGCAGCTTCACGTAACTTCATACGACTCAGTCCAAATTTTCTTAAAAAAGCATGAGGACGACCAGTGTGACGACAACGATTACGTCGTCTAGATGGACTAGAATCACGTGGTAAAGTCTGCAATTTTAAAACAGCGTTCCAACGTTCTTTGTTAGGCAGATGTTGATTAATAATAATTTTTTTTAAAGAAATACGTTGTGTATAATATTTATTAACTAATTTTAGACGCTTTATTTCGCGCGCCTTTACGGACTCTTTAGTCATGTTTTAACTCTCTTATTTGAAGGGATAAGATTATTTTCGAAATGGAAAATGACAAGCTGATAATAAAGCATATGCTTCATTATCAGAAATAGCATTTGTAGTTATAGTGATATCCATTCCTCGCATATCATCAACAGTATCATAATCAATTTCAGGAAAGATAATTTGCTCACGTATTCCAATGCTGTAGTTACCATAACCATCAAAAGACTTCATAGATAAACCACGAAAATCACGAATACGAGGCATAGCAATAGAAATGAATCTCTCAATAAATTCCCACATTCGTGTTCCTCGTAAGGTTACTTTACATCCAATTGGCTGCCCTTGCCTAATTTTAAAACTAGAAATAGATTTACGCGCTTTAGTTATGATTGGTTTTTGCCCTGAAATTTTTGTTAAGTCTTCTATTGCTTTTTCTAAAAAAATTTTATTGGTAATAGATTTTCCTACTCCCATATTAATAGTAATTTTTTTAATTGTAGGAACTTGCATAACAGATCGGTACTGAAATTTTTCTATCAAACTTTGTATTACATTATTTTTATAATAATCATATAAATTAGTCATATGTTATTCCGGCTATTTAACTATATCTCCATTAGACTTAAAGATGCGTATTTTTTTACCATTTTTTATTTTAAATCCTACACGATCTGCTTTATTTAGAGTAGTATTAAATATTGCAATATTGGATAAATCGATAGATGCTTCCTTTTCAATAATGCCTCCTGGTTGATTTTTATTTGGGATGGGTTTTTGGTGTTTTTTTATCAAATTTATTCCTGTTACTATAGCTCTACCTTTATCATAAAAAATGTATTTTACTTTTCCTTTTTTTCCTTTATCTTTTCCGCTTAATACAATAACTTCATCATTACGTTTAATTTTAGCTGCTGCCATTATAATTATCTCCATCAAAGTACTTCGGGGGCTAAAGAAATAATCTTCATAAATTTTTCGTTACGTAATTCACGAGTTACTGGTCCAAAAATACGAGTTCCTACAGGTTGAGCACTTGTATCATGTAGCAGTACACAAGCATTATTATCAAATCTAATAACAGATCCATCTGAACGACGCACGCCTTTTTTTGTACGCACGACAACAGCTTTTAATACATCACCTTTTTTTACTTTGGCGCGTGGTACTGCTTCTTTAATAGCAACTTTAATAACGTCACCGACATTAGCATAACGACGGCCAGACCCTCCTAACACTTTAATGCACATTACATATCGAGCGCCAGAGTTATCAGCCACATTTAAAATAGTACGTTCTTGAATCACATAAAACTCCATAATAATTATAATAATGATAATTAATTGACATTTTTAAAAGAAATATATACCCGCACACCTCTTATATTAGTTAGGCTCAACAATTGATTGTTAATTATATATTATATTTTATTTAAAAAAAATCTGATTTTTTGATAATAGAAGTTAGTATCCAAGATTTTGTTTTAGAAATGGGGCGACATTCCTGTACTGAAATGATATCTCCAATACTGGTTTCATTATTAGGGTCGTGTATATGTAATTTGGTAGTGCGTTTAATAAACTTTCCATATGTTGAATGTTTAATTAAGCGTTCAACAGAAACAACAGCAGATTTGTTCATTTTATTACTAATTACGCGCCCGATCAGGATACGAATCCTATCAACCATAAAATACCCTCCCTATTTACATGTTTTTATTATTAGATAAATAATGTTTAATAGATGCTATATTACGGCGCACTTTTTTTAATAAATGCAATTGTTTTAACTGACCTGCTTTGGCTTGTATACGTAAGTTAAAATATTCACGTAATACCTTCATTAATTCTTCTCTAAACGAAGTAATAACATTCTTTTTATTTTGATTTAATGATTTTATTATTTTATTCATTATATTCCTATTAAAGTGGTTTTAACTGGTAATTTTGCAGCACCTAATTTAAAAGCATTACATGCTAATTCTTTCGGTACTCCATTTATTTCGTATAAAATTTTTCCTGGCTGGATTAACGCTACCCAATATTCTACATTACCTTTGCCTTTTCCCATTCGTACTTCAAGAGGTTTTTTAGTGATAGGCTTGTCTGGAAACACACGAATCCATATTTGCCCTTGACGCTTAATAGCACGACTTATAGCACGCCGTGCTGCTTCAATTTGACAAGATTTTAATCGCCCACGACTAGTAGCTTTTAAAGCAAATTTTCCGAAGCTAATATTGTCATTTGTTATTGATCCACGATTACGCCCTTTATGCATTTTACGAAATTTTGTATATTTTGGTTGCAGCAACATCCTATTATTATCCTTTATCTGCGATTTTTATGTGTTTTTAATTGATTGATTTGAGTAGCCTGTTGTAGTAGATAATATATCCCCTAAGATTTCGCCTTTAAATACCCATACTTTAATACCAATTACCCCATATGTAGTCTGTGCCTCCGCAAGACTATAATCAATGTCAGCACGAAAAGTATGTAATGGAACACGTCCTTCCCTATACCATTCGGTACGAGCAATCTCAGCGCCGCTTAATCTGCCACTTATTTCTACTTTAATTCCTTTTGCTCCTAGACGCATTGCGCTTTGTACAACTCGTTTCATTGCCCGTCTAAATATTATTCTGCGTTCTAATTGAGATGCTATATTATCAGCCAATAGTTTCGCATCTAATTCTGGTTTACGAACTTCAGCAATATTTAGTTGCGTTGGAACGCCAGAAATTTTTGCTATATTTTTACGTAATTTTTCAATATCCTCTCCTTTCTTTCCAATTATGAGTCCAGGCCTAGCTGTATAAACAGTCACTCTTATGCTTTTAGCAGGACGCTCAATAATTATACGAGATACTGAAGCTTTTGAGAGTTTTTTTGCCAAAAACTGACGCACTGAAAAATCGTTTCCTAAGTTGTTAGAAAAATCTTTATTATTTGCATACCAAGTGGAATGCCATGTTTTGGTGATACCCAACCGTATTCCATTCGGATGTACTTTTTGACCCATTTATAATACTCCATCCATTTAAATATATTTTTTAATTAGATACCATTATGGTAAGGTGACTTGTTCGTTTCATAATTTTATCTGATCGTCCTTTAGCTCGTGGCATGATTCTTTTAATAGTAGGCCCGTTATCAACAAAAATTTTAATAATTTTTAAATTATTAAAATTTAAACCATCATTATGTTCCGCGTTAGCAATAGCAGATTCTAAAGTTTTTTTTACTAATTTTGCAGCTTTCTTGTTAGTATATTCTAAAATATCAAGTGCTTGAGATACTTTTTTCCCTCGGATCATATTGATTACTAAACGAAGCTTTTGAGCAGAAGAACGAATATAACGGTATCTAGCAATTGTTGCCATACCAGACTATCCCCTATAGTAAATCTTATTTTTAAGATTATAATTATTTTTTAACAATGGTTTTTGTTTTCTTATCAACCGAGTGGCCACGATAGGTACGAGTTGGAGAAAACTCGCCTAATTTATGCCCAACCATTTCATCTAAGATGAATACAGGTATATGTTTACGTCCATTATGTATCGATATAGTTAAACCAATCATTCTTGGAAATATTGTTGATCGTCTCGACCAAGTTTTAATAGGTTTTTTATCACCTATTTCTATTGCTTTTTCTACTTTTTTCAGAAGATGCAGGTCTATAAATGGACCTTTTTTAATAGAACGAGGCATAAATTTTTCCTAAATTCTTTATATTTTATTTTTTCGATGAGACAATATAGATTTGTTGGTACGTTTGTTATTACGTGTTTTTTTTCCTTTGGTTTGTACTCCCCAAGGAGATACGGGATGCTTTCCAAAATTTTTACCTTCCCCGCCTCCATGAGGATGATCAATTGGATTCATAGCCGTACCGCGTACAGTAGGGCGATTGCCACGCCATCTGTTAGCTCCAGCTTTTCCTAACATTCGTAACATATGTTCAGAATTACCAACTTCTCCTATAGTTGCTCGGCATTCACAACGAACTTTACGTATTTCTCCAGATCGTAGTCTGAGAATTATATATTCTCCATCACGGGCTACTATTTGTATATAGGATCCTGCAGAACGTGCTAATTGCCCACCTTTTCCTATTTTCATTTCTACGTTATGAATAGAAGATCCAATCGGAATATTGCTCAGAGGCAAAGAATTGCCCAGTTTAATCGGAGCGTTTAATCCAGAACTAATAACGTCACCTATTTTTATATTTTTTGGAGCCAAAATATAACGGCGTTCTCCGTCTTTATATAAAATTAATGCTATGTTTGCTGAACGATTTGGATCATATTCTAAATGTTCTATTATCGCTGGAATCCCATCTTTGTTACGTTTAAAATCAATTATTCGGTAACGTTTTTTATGCCCCCCTCCGATATGGCGTACAGTAATACGACCATAATTGTTACGTCCACCTGACTTGTTAATTTTATTAGATAATAATGAAGAGCAAGGACTCCCTTTATATAAATCAAAATTAACTAATTTACTAACATGCCTTCTACCTGGGGAAGTTGGGTTGCATTTCACAATAGGCATTTCTTTTAATTTTCCATGTTTATCTATTCTATTATATTTATAAAATCTATTTTTTGGTTTTTTTCTAAAACAACATACGCTTTTTTCCAGTTACTACGATGACCAATATTATTAGCTGTACCTTTAGATTTTCCTGAGATAACTACAGTGTTTATATTATTTGTTTTTATAGAAAACAGCATATTCATAGCGTTTTTAATGTCTGTTTTAGTTGCGTATCTTGCTACTTTAAAAACAAAAGTATTATATTTTTCTGATTGAATAGATGTTTTCTCAGAAACATGTGTAGATTTTAATATTTTTAATAAACGTTCTTGATAAATCATATCAATTGCTTCTCAATTTTTTTTATACTGGTATCAGTAATTAAAGTGGTATTAAAATTTATTAAACTTACTGGATCTATATGCGTCGCAGTACGTATCTCTATTTTGTAAATATTACGTGATGCCAAAAGTAAATTATTATCTAAAAAATCAGTAAAAATCAATATGCTTTTTCTTGGTGTTATTGTTTGCAATTTTTCTAATAATAATTTAGTTTTCGGTTTTTCTATAAATAAATTTCTTATTAAAAACAAACGATCATCGCAAACTAATTTAGATAAAATACTTCTTATTGCTCCTCGATACATTTTTTTGTTTATTTTTTGGCTGTATAATTTAGGTTTAGCTGCGAAGGTTACTCCTCCAGATCGCCAAATAGGGCTCTTTATTGATCCAGCACGTGCTCTGCCGGTTCCTTTTTGACGCCAAGGTTTTTTATTAGAACCTGCAACTTCCGAACGTCCTTTTTGGGATCTTGTTCCTTGGCGAGAATTAGTTAAATAAGCAGAAACAACTTGATGTATTAATGCTGGATTAAAAGGACATCCAAAGATTTTATCAGATACATAAAATTTGGTTGAATCTGATATATTTATGTTTGTTGTGAAGTCTTTAATTTTTAATTCCATTTATATTTTCTCTTTGAATTGTACTTTAATGGATTTTTTGATAGCTAAGTTACCACCAATTATTCCCGGAACAGCACCTTTAACTAATAATATATTTCGTGCTACATCAACACTTATAACATCTAAATTTTGTACCGTAACTTTGTAGTTTCCTAATTGTCCTGCCATTTTTTTACCTTTGAATACCCTACCAGGAGTTTGGTTCTGTCCAATAGATCCAGGAGCTCTGTGTGATAAAGAATTGCCGTGACTTGCATCTTGCATATGAAAATTCCAGCGTTTTATTGTACCCGAAAATCCTTTTCCTTTGGATATTCCTGTGATATCAACTTTTTTAACATCTGTAAAAATCTGTATAGTAATGATATCTCCTACTAATATTTCTGTTTTATTATCACAGCGAAATTCCCATAACCCACGACCGGGATCAATACCTGATTTTAGCACATGTCCGATTTCTGATTTATTAACATGTTTAATATTTTTTATTCCAGTAGTTACTTGCACTGCGCAATATCCATCATTTTTAATATTTTTTACTTGTGTTACACGATTAGGTTTTATTTCAATCATGGTTACAGGAATAGACAAGCCATCTTCATTAAATAGTCGAGTCATACCCAATTTTTTACCAATTAAACCTTTCATTATTATGGATACAACCTCTTTTGTTTTAAAATGAAATTTATAATTTGTTTTATGTATATAAAACTATATATACTATTCTAACCTAGACTAATTTGTACGTCTACCCCCGCTGCTAAATCTAAACGCATTAAAGCATCTACCGTTTTATCAGTAGGCTCGACAATATCTATTAAACGTTTGTGAGTGCGTATTTCATATTGGTCTCTTGCATCTTTATTAACATGCGGAGAAATTAAAACAGTGAACCTCTCTTTTTTAGTGGGTAACGGGATAGGTCCATGTACTTGAGCACCAGTACGTTTGGCGGTTTCTACGATTTCTACAGTTGATCTATCTATTAATCGGTGATCAAATGCTTTTAAACGAATACGTATTCTTTGGTTTTGCATGTTTAAATATATAGCTCCAAAAAATTAATTATTTCATGAACAAATTTGTATACAATCTTGTAATATTTTGTAGTCTTTTAGTTTATAATTAATGGTTTAAAATATTTTGTGCCACTACATTTAATGTGCAAAATCGTATTTTATACTTAGTGTAAAATAGTAATTGGTTATACTCAATTTTTTACAAAAGAAGTACTGCGTAAATTCAGTGTACCAGTAAGCAAATAAAAAACAAGATTAATTTGGAATAAAAGTTTTTAAAGCATTTTTAATAATTTTTAAAAATTATATAAACATTTTTTAAAATAATTTTTTTTGATATAAAAGATCATTCATTCAATTGGGATTGTATATAATTATGCATACCAATTTTTGTCATGAGATTTAGTTCTGTTTCTAAAAAATCAATATGTTTCTCTTCGTCATTAAGAATTTGTATCATTATATCTTTAGATATGTAATCTTGTATTGAATCAGCATATTTGATACTTTTACGTAAATTTTCAACACTATGATATTCTAAGTTAAGATCAGCATGTAAAATATCTTCAATTTTTTTATTAATATTTAATGAATCAAATTTTCTTAAGGTAGGCATACTTTCTAGGAATAAAATACGTTTTGTATAAAGGTCTGCATGATCTAGTTCATCCATACATTCTTGATATTCTATATTATTAAGGCGTTTTAACCCCCAATTTTTAAAGATTTTAGCATGTAAAAAATATTGGTTTACGGCCATTAATTCATCACTCAGTAAGTTATTAAGATGAATGATAAGATGATTATCTCCTTTCATAGAAGCTCCTAAATGGTGTTTTAGTTTATATATATTTAGAATTAAAATTATTTATTATATTCAGATTATCTTTTTATTATAACATTGTTAATATCTTCACGGGAAAAATTTATATAAATGCTGATAAGCAGATTCGAACTGCTGACCTCACCCTTACCAAGGGTGTGCTCTACCTTCTGAGCTATATCAGCATAATTCTACTATGTTATAAAAAGTGGACAGTGGGAATTGAACCCACATCATCAACTTGGAAGGTTGAGGTAATAACCATTATACAATGCCCACTATAGAAGAATGAAATTAATTTCATACATAATTAAATGATGGGGGAAGGATTTGAACCTTCGAAGTCTACGACGACAGATTTACAGTCTGCTCCCTTTAGCCACTCGGGAACCCCATCATAATTTTTACAGATGCCGGCAAAAGGATTCGAACCTTTGATCTACTGATTACAAATCAGTTGCTCTTCCTATTGAGCTACACCGGCATCACATTAATTATTATTTTAATAAAACAAGCACTATTCTACTCTGATGAACAGTATATTTAAAAAATATATTATACTATTGTATTTGAGACAATAAAAGTATTCAAAATATTTTTAAGAAATAGATTTTTATTTTAAAGATATAAATTATTATGTTTTATAACATTGCAATTATAAATACACGATTATAATTAAATCTTCTATTTTGATCAAGAACTAAAATGGAAGATTTAATTATATAAAATATTTATTTATACATTTTATTATAATAGAAACAATATGTTACATGTTTCATCTATACCATTTTTAACTTTTAATCGTAAAGAATGGGCTTCTTTTCGAGATGATATCAATGGCATATTATCTCAAAAAGAAATTATGAACTTAAGAGATATAAATAATAATATTTCTATAAATGAAGTAATAGAAATTTATTTACCATTATCTAGGCTGCTTAATTTATATATTCATTCAAATATGAGGCGGCAAAATATTTTAAAGCAATTTTTGAATAGCCACGAACAACGTATACCATACGTTATTGGTATTGCTGGTAGTGTTTCTGCGGGAAAGAGTACTACAGCTAGAGTACTGCAAACGCTACTCAGTAGGTGGCCCGAACACCGTGCTGTAGAATTAGTAACAACTGATGGATTTTTATATTCTAATAAAATATTAAAAAAACGGAATTTAATGAAGAAAAAAGGCTTTCCACAATCTTATGATATAGTTAGTTTAGTGAATTTTATCTCAAAAATTAAATCTGGAGAGGTACGATCAATGACAATTCCTGTATATTCTCATGTAAAATATGACATTATTCCTAACGTTCAACAGATAATTCATAAGCCAGATATTCTTATTTTGGAAGGATTAAATGTTTTACAAACTAATTACGATTATAACTACAATTTACCTTGCGTTTTTGTGTCTGATTTTGTTGATTTTTCTATTTATGTTGATGCTCCAGAACATTTACTACAAGAATGGTATATTAATAGATTTTTAAAATTTTGTTGTACTACTTTTTCTTATCCTGATTCTTATTTTTATCGTTATACGCAATTATCTAAAAAAAAAATAATTTCTATAGCCTCGAAATCATGGGCTAAAATAAATGGACTAAATTTACAAAAAAATATTTTACCTACTCGAGAACGGGCAAATTTAATTTTGAAAAAAGGTATTAATCATACAGTAGATAATGTTCAATTAAGAAAATAAGTTTTATAATGAAAATTGCAAATGTATCATTTTAGTAATATGTTACTATTTTAGTAAGGAAACTTTTAATAGAATTTGGATTCTAGGATAAATCCACAGAAATATCATCTCCTGAATAATGCCCTGTTACATTTGATTGATCCACTATCAATGCTCCATGCATGTTTATTCCAAGAGCTGTACCATATATTGTATGGTTGCCAACCAATAATTTTATCGGTTTGTTATATAAATAATCAAAAATTTTCCAGTAGGAAATAAATGGATCAAATCCCAAATATATAAAATCTTTTAATTTCTTATTTAATGTATTAATAAGCGTTGCCACTAAAATATTTCGATCAAGTATAATTCCAATATCTTTTAGATTAATCCAGTTTTTACCAATTTTATTATTCAATGCTATACTCGTGCGCATAGACAAATTAATACCAATACCTATTATTATATGAGCGATATTATCACTTCGTGTTATAATTTCAATTAAGATTCCTGCTAATTTTTTACCATAGATATATAAATCATTAGGCCATTTAATTTTAATTTGAGATACGCCTAAATTCTTTAATATTTTTGCTACAACAATACTTATCATTATGCTAAGTTCAGTGATTGTCGGTGGGGTCTTATTTAATGCCCAATAAATGGATAAGCAAATACTTTCTCCAAAAGGCGCAACCCAAATTTTTCCTCTCCTTCCTCTTCCTTGCGTTTGATGTTCTGAAACACAAGCGTCACCGGATCTTATATATGGAATATTATCTATTATATATTGGTTTGTTGAATGCACTTCATTTAACACAATTACTTTGCCTTCAGGTAATTGTGTTAAAATTTTAAATTTATTTAAGAAAGGAGAACATGTGATAAAACTATGGTTGTCGTTAGAGTTTAACAAAATTTTAAAATTCCCAAAATAAAATTGATATTTATATTTTAATGTTTATTTAATTTTTTAATGATTTCAGATCAATTGATTAAATTACATGTATCATAAGAATTATAAAATGTATATAATTTTAAGTTTCTAATTAATCTAAATTTACGTAAACCGTTTATTATGTAAATAATTTTTTTGGATTTATCTCTCCATAATTACCAATTAACCTAACTTCAGGTTGCAGATAAATATTAAATTTATCTGCAACCTGATTATATATAAAAAGAGCTAATGCTGCAATTTCGGTCCCAGTAGCTATTTTCCTGCGATTAATTAATACTAGTGATTGTTTAGGATGTATTGCTGCTTCCCCAAACATATAACCTTTTAATTGACAACGTTCTATTAACCATCCTGCTGATAATTTTATTTTTCCATTTTTTTGAGAATAATAAGGCATATTTGGATAAATTTGAAATAAATAACGTGCTATATTAGTATCTACTATTGGATTTTTAAAAAAACTACCAGCATTTCCTACTAAAATAGGATCTGGTAATTTTTTTTGTCTAATAATATTAATAAAATTAAAAACTTGACGGGGCGTGATACTATCTTTATTTAAATGAGTTAATTCGTGATAACTTAGTACAGGTTTCCATTTTTTATTTAATTTTAATCCTACGGATACAATAGCATATTTTTTTAAACAATTTTTAAAAATACTATCTCTATATTGAAAATTACATTCAGCACGAAAGAAACGAATTTTTTTTTCATTATATAAATCTATAACATCTACATACTCACATATTTGAGATAGCTCAACACCATAAGCTCCAATATTTTGGATGGGGGCAGCCCCTACATATCCTGGAATGTAGGCTAAATTTTCTAAACCTGGTATATTTTTATTTATGGTATAAGTTACTAATTCATGCCATTTTTCTCCAGCTCCAACGTGGAGTCTCCATGCCATTTTATTTTCAGTAATAAAAATACCTTTTATCCTATTTAATAATATTGTTCCAATATAGTTTTCTAAAAATAATATATTACTGCCACCTCCTAAAATGAGAACAGGTGTTCTTTTATTATAAGCTTTCTTCCAAAATCTTAATAAAGCACATTCATTATGCGCAGTTACTACATGTTTAGCAAATACGTCAATTGAAAAAGTATTTAATGATTTTAAATGCACATAATGCTTCATATATTTAAATTTTTAATAAAAATATTAGATACGTATTATTTTATGAATATAAAACTTATTTTTTAGTAAATAATTTTATATAAAGTTTATTACACTTAAAAACCCATACGTCCCAATAATGTAATTGGTCTATTTTTATCGGATGTTATTCAATTTATACATAATTATAATTACTATATAATAAATTAATGCAATAATTTTCATATGTATGATTAATTATCTGAATATAAATAATAACTAAATACTAATAATTCAAACCAAACTTAATTTTTTTACACTCTAAGATAATTAAATTTTTAATAATTTTTATTCAATGATACTTAGGTAATTGTCTGTTTAAAATGAATTGTAAATTATTGAATAAAAACAATTGTGTTATTTACAACATCTAAGGTAATATTTTTACCTGGTAATAATTCCCCAGATAATATTTTTTGAGATAATTCATTTTCAATATGTTGTTGTATAGCACGTTTTAATGGGCGCGCACCGTATATTGGATCAAATCCAACTTTTGATAAAAATACTAAGACTTTATTGGTAATATTAGTGTTAGGATATCCCTTTTCTTCTAAACGATCACACAAATATTGTAACTGAATATTAGCAATTTTGATTAGATGTTCAGCGTTCAGCGGATGAAACACCACAATTTCATCTATTCTATTCATAAATTCTGGTCTAAAATGTCGATTGACTATATCTAATACTGTAATTTCTATTTCTTGATAATCTATGATTCCGAATCGTTTTTGAATTAAATCTGATCCTAAATTAGAGGTCATTATGATCACGGTATTACTAAAATTTACTGTTCGTCCATGTCCGTCTGTTAATCGTCCGTCATCTAATACTTGTAATAATACATTGAAAATTTCTACATGCGCTTTTTCTATTTCATCTAATAAAATAATAGAATACGGTCGACGACGTATTGATTCAGTCAAATATCCCCCCCCTGATTCATACCCAACGTAACCAGGAGGAGCTCCTAACAACCGTGACACAGAATGTTTTTCCATAAATTCAGACATATCAATACGAACTATTGCGTTATTAGTATCAAAAAGAAACATAGATAATGCTTTACATAACTCAGTTTTCCCCACTCCAGTAGGCCCTAAAAACATAAATGAACCAATTGGGCGTTTAAGATCAGATAATCCAGATCGACTCCGACGAATAGCGTTAGACACTGCTTTTACTGCTTCATGTTGTCCAATGACTAATTGATGTAAAGCATGCTCCATATGTAATAATTTATCTTTTTCATTAGCTAACATCCGAGAAACGGGAATACCAGTCCAGCGAGATAATACTTCAGCAATTTCTATATCAGTAACACAATTTCGTAGAAGACGCATCTTTTTACTATTATGTTGCAACACTGTTGATAGTTTGTTTTCTAATTCTGGAATTTTACCATACTGCAGTTCAGACATACGAGCTAAATCACCAATACGGCGTGCTTGATCAATGGCAATTTTTGCTTGTTCTAAATCAGATTTAATGTTTTGAGCGCTAGATAAGTAAATCTTTTCATTTTTCCACTCTTTTTCAAGAGTAACATAATTCTGTTCTTTTTGTACTAATTCAGTAGTTAATGCTTCTAATCGTTTCATACTAGCGTTATCTGATTCTTTTTTCAAAGCTTGTTGCTCTAACTTTAACTGTATAATACGTCGTTCTAATCTGTCTAATTCTTCTGGCTTAGAATCTATTTGTATACGAATACTAGAAGCAGATTCATCAATTAGATCAATAGCTTTGTCCGGTAATTGACGATCAGAAATATATCGATATGATAAGGTTGCGGCAGCTACTATTGCTGGATCAGTAATATGAACATTGTGATGTAGTTCGTAACGTTCTTTTAATCCACGAAGAATAGCTATAGTATCTTCAACACTAGGCTCAGCAACAAATATTTTTTGAAAACGTCTTTCTAAAGCTGCATCTTGTTCAATGTACTTGTTATATTCATCAAATGTAGTTGCTCCTACACAATGTAATTCACCTTTAGCCAGTCTTGGTTTAAGCATATTACTTGCATCCATTGACCCATCAGTTTTGCCGGCTCCAACCATAATATGGAGTTCATCAATAAACAAAATAATATTGTCTTTTTCTTTAGATATATCGTTTAACACGTTCTTTAGACGTTCTTCAAATTCTCCTCTATATTTTGATCCCGCTAATAATGCAGCCATATCTAAAGCTAATATACGACTATTTTTTAATCCTTCTGGAACTTCACCATTAACAATACGTTGTGCTAATCCTTCTACAATAGCAGTTTTTCCTACTCCAGCTTTTCCAATAAGAACGGGATTATTTTTAGTACGTCTCTGCAACACTTGGATGGTACGACGAATTTCTTCGTCTCGACCAATAACAGGATCAAGGTTATTTTTTTCTGCACATTTAGTTATATCTATAGTAAATTTTCGTAATGCTTGACGCTGAGATTCTGCTTTTTGATCATTAACTAACCGATTGTTACGCATGTAATCTACTGCTTTTTTTATGTTTTCTACAATTACTCCAGATTTTTTTAATAAATCGTTTAACATCCCATGAGATTCAATCACTGCTAATATGAACATTTCTGATGCAATGAAAGTATCATTGTATTTCTGTGCTAATTTATCACATATATTTAATATTTTAATTAGATCACGTGAGCATTGAATATTTCCCCCAATACCTTCCACTTTTGGTAGGAAATCACATGCCTGTTCAACTGATTTAGTTAATTGATAAATATTAGATCCGGCGCGTACTAATAACTGATATACTGATCCAGTTTCTTCTTTTAAAAAAGCAAGCATCACATGGGTAGGTTCAACAAATTGATTATCTTTGCTAAGTGCTATAGATTGAGCATCAGAAAGTGCTAATTGAAAATGATGAGTAAAATGATCTAACCGCATAACATTCCATCGCCCTCTTATAATAAGAGACAAACACTAACCACTTTCATCTCTAGTTAACATGAATCATGATGATATGGAGATTAAATACTCAAAATTCAAGCATATATATTATTAAAAATATAAAATGCATGTTACCATACTCCGGTGTATGCATAATTTTATTATATGTATGATGTCAATCATAATCGATTTAACATAATTAATTTTATATAATATTTTTATTAAATAATCAAGTTGTAGTTGTCGTAAAAATAAAGTATCTCAATAAAGTGTCTTTTGTAAATGAATAGTATTATTTAACATATTCTTAGTTTTTCGCAATATATTTATTAATTTTGTTATATCTGAAGGTAAAGGTATAACCCATTTCATTTGTATTTTAGTAACAGGATGATATAGTTGCAACGTAGTTGCATGTAATGCTTGTCGATTAAAAATACGTAAATAATCATTGAGTTCATTAGATGTGCCTTTAACAAAATAAGTTAATTTTCCATATTTCTTATCTCCTAATAATGGGTGATTAATATGAGCCATATGTACACGAATTTGATGAGTTCTTCCAGTTTCAAGGCGCACACGAAGCCTAGTATGCATATTAAATGCTTCTATAGTAGAATAATGTGTAACAGCGGACTTTCCCATGGGGTTTACCGTCATGCGAGTACGATGAACAGTATGTCTTCGAATTGGTTCGTCTATGATTCCTTCATTATGGGTAAACCTGCCAAGAACTATGGCTTCATATTCTCTAATAATTTTTTTTTTTTAAATAGTTGTAATAAGTGATGATATGCGTTAACGTTTTTGGCTACAACCATTAAACCAGTAGTATCCTTATCTAGGCGTTGAACGATACCTGTTCGAAATACTTTGATAATAGATGGATATTTGTATAATAAAGCATTTGATATAGTACCTGAATAATTACCAGCTCCTGGGTGCACTACTATATTCTTTGTTTTATTTATTACTACAATATCATTATCTTCGTATATAATTTCAAGAGGGATATTTTGAGGAACTATACTATTATTTTTGATATTAATAATATTTTTTATTTCAATAAATTCACCACCTATCATTTTTTTTTTAGGTATGAGAATTATTTGATTATTAACTTGCACTTTCTTAGAAAGAATCCAACGTTTTATTTGAGAACGTGAATGATTTGGTAATAATTCAGATAGAACACAATCTAATCGTTTTCCAGATTGCGATGTTTGTACAACTATAGGTTTTATAGTATAGTATTCGGATGTCATTATATTAATAATATGGTTGAATTATTAAAATTTAATTAAATTATTGTATGATATTCGTTAACAACGAATTCATTATATGTGATCTATTAATATTTACATGTAGCATGGAGTATTAATAAAACTTTTATGAAACGTGTTCAACTCCACATAATAATCGTAATCATTATTAGCACCATTATAACTTCTTATACCATTGCTTCTGATCGCGTTATGAGTTGTTCTGCCCGTAATCTTTATAAACTTGCTCAAAATAAATTATATAACGCTGATTATAAAGGAGCAGTGCAAGATTTAGTAAATTTACAAAATTTACGATTATTTGATCCTTGTCCGCAACAAATTTATTTAGATTTAATTTATGCTTATTATAAATTGAATGATTTCAAATTAGCAAATAATTATATAGAACGTTTTTTTAAATTATATCCTAATCATAAACATTTTGATTATGTACTATACATGCATGGCGTAGTTAATATGTGCTTAGATGAAGATAATAAGACATTAATAAAATATCTAAATATGAATTGGTTTGATCGCAATCCTACGTATGCGCATACCGCATTCCATAGTTTTGTGAAACTGATTCATGGATATCCGAATAGTCGATATTTTTCAGATGCTTACAGACGCTTAATTTTTCTAAAAAATAGAATAGCTGAGTATGAACTTGCTATTGTAGAATTTTATGCTAAAAGAGATGCTTATATATCAGTGATAGCTCGCGTAGAAAAAATGTTATATTGTTTTCCAGATACTCAAGCAACTCGTAAAGCATTGTATTATATGCAACAAGCTTATCAAAATATATATTTACCAGATCAAGCTGACAAAGTCGCAAAAATTATCGTTGCCAATCCAATATATTGATTCAATATGATTTACGAATAATTTTCATTATGTTCTATATAGAAATTAATCGTATAATATTTATAAACTGGGTATTAATTTTTGAAAATATCGTTATAGAAACTATAATTATTATGTAGATAATATCTGTAATATTAAAATATTACAGTAAATGAGTATTATTATGATTTATAAATCTACAGTGCATATAGCATTTTTAGGTCCTAAAGGCTCTTATTCGCATATTGCTGCTATGCAATATGCGAATTGTCATTTTGATCGAATGGTAGAATATAGTTGTCAAAGATTTAATGATATTTTTACTTTAGTAGAATGTCGTTATGCAGAATATGGTGTAGTTCCTATCGAGAATTCTAATTCTGGATTAATTAATGAAGTATGTGATTTATTACTTAACACCCGATTATTACTAGTAGACGAAATTACTATTCCTATAAATCATTGTATATTAGTAAATAGCAATACTGACGTAAATCGAATTCAGATTATATATAGTCATCCCCAACCTGTGCAACAATGTAGCAGATTTTTAAAAAATTTTTCGACATGGAAAATTATATTCTGTAAAAGCAGCGCAGATGCTATGGAAACAGTGGCTAAATTAAATCAATCTAATTTAGCAGCTTTAGGAAGCATGCAAGGAGGCGCGTTTTATGGATTACATTCATTGTTAACATATAACCTATCTAATTACCAGAAAAATACAACCAGATTTATTATTTTAAAAAATACAAATATTGAAGTTGTTAATAATTCTATGGCCATAAAAACTATGATTATTGTTTCCGTTAATCAACAATCAGAAAAATTGTGTGAAGTTCTAAAAATATTGCAATATTATAATATTAAAAAAACTTACTTAAAACCACGTGTTTTATCATATAGTAAATCAGACAATATAATTATTATTGAAATGATGGCACATATTAATGACATATATATACAACAAGTTTTGATTGAATTACGAAAAATTTCATGTTTATTAAAAATATTAGGTTGTTATCAATGTAAGTCATCTGCTAGTATAGTTAGAAATTGCAATAACAATAGATTTATATACTATATTAAATAAGTATATATAAACGTTTTGAATAATGACAATATACGTACTATTTTTTGTATGTAGCTATATGCAATCGTAAATAATAGGTAATTATGCACTTATTTTCAACACATGTAAATATCGACTATAAAAATGTCCCAGATTCTTATGTACAAAATATAATTTTAAATTTTAAACAATTAATTTTTTATATAGTTAGATTTTTTAATCTAGATAAATATAATTTTAAGGAAAATAATTACAAAAATTAGTCAATATTATTTAGATTATTATTATTAATCTTGTGTGTTATTTTTGCATGTGATTAATTTGACGTAATATTTTACGACTTTCTACAAAAAAAATATCAGTATATATACCAAGCCAATTTTTAATTTTTTTAAATTGATCAATGAATTCTTGTTTTTTATTCTGTTCTAATAATGTTAGAATTCTACCTAGTCTCCTATAATAACGTTTGATTAATATTAGATTATTTTCTGAAGTCATTATGATATCTGCATATAATTGTGGATCTTGAGCAAATAACCGTCCTATTGTTATTAACTTTAACCGAAATATTGGCGAAGAAAGAGATAGTACTTTTTTTAAATCAATATTTTCTTTTAATAAATAATATCCCGCTATAAAAGTAATAAAATGACATAATCCTTGTGTTAGACTCATATATCGATCATGTTCTGTTATATTGCAGAAATATAATTCTGCACCCCATAATCGTATTTGTTCTAATAACCATTGATATGCTTCTGGATAACGTCCGTCACAACAAATTACTACTTGTTTCACCATGCTGCCATGGTCTGGATTGAACATGGGATGTAATCCCAATACTGGTCCGCTATGTGCAGACAGTATAGCATTTAAGGATATTTTTTTTATAGATGATAAATCTACTATAATACAGTTATGAGGTATATATGGTAATTTACAAACAACATTAGTAACTAAATGAATAGGAACGCTGATTATCACCATTCCAGCATCTGTTAGTATTAATTCTGCATTAGTCCAATCATTTTTATCTAAAATTCGTACTGTATATCCTGATAAAGTTAGCATTTTACAAAAAAACTGGCCCATTTTTCCTTTTCCTCCAATTATAACAATCGGGCCTAAATTTGGACATAATGTTTTAAATCCTTTTTCATTTTCATTGCAATAGGATTCACTTATGACGCGGCGTAATATATCTTCTATTAAGTCTGGAGAAACACCTAATTTTATTGCTTCTTTCCTTCGACAGGCTACTATTATTTCCTCTCTATCTTGTGCATAAATAAATAATCCATAACGACTTTTTATCTCTCCTACTTCAGAGACTAAAGAAAGTCGTTTGGATAATAGCTTTAATAAAGCTTGATCTATTTTATCAATTTTTTTTCGTAAAATATTCAGTTCCTCTATCATGCCATTTCGGCTCCTGATATGCGCTTTATAAGAAATGGTTTTAATTCCTTATATAAATCATATAATAAGTGTTGAGTTGTTTCCCAGTCTATACATGCGTCGGTGACTGATACTCCATACTGTACTGTAGAAGATGATGATAAATTTATAGATTGATTTCCAGAGTGAATATAACTTTCAATCATTAAACCAATGATAGAACGGTTTCCATGTTTAATTTGATGTGAAATAGATTGCGCTACATTAATCTGACGACGATAATCTTTATCAGAATTTCCATGGCTGCAATCTACCATTAATGCCAATGATAATCCTCCTCCTGCTTCTATTATTTTTTTTTCACAACAAATAACATCCGCTGGATGATAATTAGGAGTTTTTCCTCCGCGTAAAATTATATGAGCATTAGGATTGCCTTTTGTATGCAGCAAACATACTTGACCTGATTGATTAATGCTAATATAGCAATGAGGCATCATCGCAGCACGTATTGCGTTAATTGCATTAGAAAAATTACCGTTAGTACTATTTTTGAATCCTATAGGAGTATTTAATCCAGAAGCTATTTCTCGATGTATTTGAGATTCTGCAGTACGCGCTCCGATAGATGACCAACTGAAGAGTTCTCCAATATATTGTGGAATGTTTGGGTTCAATACTTCAGTAGCGAGAGGTAATCCAATTTTTATTAATTGTACTAGCAGATTTCGAGCAGTTTTTAATCCTGATTCAATATCATTAGAACCATTCATATACGGATCATTAATTAAGCCTTTCCAACCGATATTAGTGCGAGGTTTTTCTAAATATACCCGCATAACAATATATAGTTGATCTTGTAAATCTATTGATAGGGTTTTTAATTTATTGGCATAATCAAAAGTAGCATTAACATCGTGGATAGAGCAAGGACCGCATATTATTAAAAAACGTGGATCACGTCTGTGAATAATATTTATAATTATATTTTGAGAATTAACAATGGTCTGTTGTTCTGCATGTGTTATAGGAAATTGGTTTTTTAATTGTTCAGGGGTAATTATTGGGTACGTGTTGCAAGTATAGATGCTATTACGCTCATTTTTCTGCATATTGTTAACCTTGATATAATAAGATGTCATAGTATAAATCTATAATACTAAATCATTAATTAAAAATGATGATATGTGACTATATTATGATACACATGTAAAACTAATGTAAATATAGTTTTACATTATAATTGTTAATAAATTATTATATATTGATTAATTAAATTTATTTAATTTTTAAATTTATGTGAAGTGCTACTAATAATAAGTTATTATTCTATATGAAATATTATTGATTTAGTTTAATCAAAATTAAGATTTTGTACA